>JBQCEK010000188.1:0-3608 GCA_051960335.1 Sphingomonas sp. | reverse complement strand
CGTGAGCGACGACGCGGTCGTTTCCCGCGATCACCGCGAACGGTCGGCCGTCGTGACTGACCTCGAATCGGGCACGGCCGTGCTCGAGCCGAAGATATCGGGACGAGCGGTCAAACCGAACCGACAGGAGTGAATCGCTGTCGAGCGTCACCACCGAGCCATCGGCGAGCGGGATGCGCCGCATCTGGCCGATGACGCTGACAAGCTGGGTGGGGACACCGCTTGCGGCCGGGGTCGAGAGCGAGCGGTTGCCCCCGACGGCCCAAACAAGGAGCACGAACAGCGTCAGGACCCCGACCAGCGCTCCAGCGCGAACCGAACTTAGCTTAAGGAAGCCCCAAGTGCCCTGCGGCTCGTCCTTCAGGACCTTCCCCGCCGAGAACGTCTCGGCGATGCGATTATACGCCGCGCGGTGAAGCGCGCCGCGCGCCAGCCAAGCCTCGAAAGCGCCTCGATGCTGTTCCGCCTCCGGACCGCGCATGCGCGCGAACCACGCCGCCGCTTCCTGGCGCAGCTGCCCTGCATCGCCGTCGCTGCCTTGATGCCCCGTCATTGCCGCAGCGCCTCATCGAGATGAACGAGGGCGCGCATGATGTGGTATTCGACCGTACTGACCGAAATGCCGAGGCGCGCCGCAATCTCGGTATAGGTCAATTCATCCACCCGGTGCAGGATAAAAACTTCGCGCGTCCGGGGGGTAAGGTGCCCCACCGCATCGCGATACTGTCGATAAAGATCTTCCACCTCGAGGGCGTCCTCCTGTTCGGGCGCGACGCTCGGCGAGTGTATCTCGTCCAGCAATGTGACGGTCGACGGCCGGCATCGCGCACGCCGCGCTCGATCGACAACGAGATTTCGGATGACGCGCCGCAGATAAGCTTCGGGTGCCCCTTTGATGTCGTCGCGGCGCAGCGTCACGAGACGCTCGAATGCGTCCTGCACGACGTCGGCGGCTTCTTCCGCGTCGGCGACATGACGGCGGATCCGTCGCGCAGCGCGAGGACGTTCCCGCTTGAACAGGTCGGCCAGCCAAGACGCAGCGGGCGGTGATTGCCGCTTCACATCGTCAGCCACGGGCGCGCGCCCGAAGATGCGGCGTGCACCGCGCCGCGTGACCCAGCAAAGGCATGGACACCTCGAAACGAAAGCAGGGCAGCACGGTGAACGAGGCGTACCGCGCGGGCGCGTGGCACTCCTGGACGGCGCGCTGCTTGTGCTGCCGGACCCTCTGGTCGGGCGCGTTTCAATCAGCCGGAGAAGAAAGGCTGCATGGTGCCGACGATCCGCTCCGCATCCGCACCATGCGTTTCAGGCGAGCTCGACGCAAGTGTTTCCGATGCATGACCGTCGGGCACGGTCGTGCCGCGCTTTCCGGCATTCGATCGACTGGCGCGAGGGCCTGGTGCCGAGCGATACCGTCGAACGGGAAATGCCTTAAGGAAAGCGCGCCGCTTTCGAGCGTCCCCACAAGAGCCGCCACTGTCCCCAGCCGGTCCCTGCCCATCGACCGGCTCACCTGAGACATTAGGGCCGAGCCCGCAGACACTGATGTCGGCAAAGCGGGTCGGAGCCCGCATGACACCCACGAAGCTTCTCCTCGGCCAGATGCTCGCGGTCTTCGCCGTGGTGATCGCGGGGCTCTGGTTCGCCACCGAATGGGCCGCATGGAAACTGGCCTGGCAGCCGGAGCTGGGAACGCCCTGGCTCGTGGTTGGCGATTGGCGGGTCTACCGCCCCTGGTCGATCTTCCCCTGGTGGTATCACTTCGACGCCTACGCGCCGCATGTGTTCGATCGCGCGGGCGCGATCGCCGGGGGTGGTGGCTTTGCCGGCTGCGGCGCGGCGATATTCGGGTCGCTCTGGCGGGCAAGGCAATCGCGCGATGTCACCACCTATGGCTCGGCCCGCTGGGCCAGCCGGAGAGAGATTTCCCGCGCCGGACTGCTCGACGACGCCGGCGTGTTCCTGGGCAAGGCGGAAGGCGCCTATCTCCGTCACGACGGTCCGGAACATGTCATGGCTTTTGCGCCGACGCGGTCGGGCAAGGGCGTGGGCCTCGTCGTCCCGACCTTGCTGGGCTGGACCGGCTCCGCGGTCGTCCACGACATCAAGGGCGAGAACTGGCAGTTGACCGCCGGCTGGCGCGCCCGCTTCTCGCACTGCCTGCTGTTCAAACCGACGGATGCCCGTTCGGCGCGCTACAATCCGCTGCTCGAAGTCCGGCGCGGCGCCAACGAAGTCCGCGACGTCCAGAACATCGCCGACATCCTGGTCGATCCCGAAGGCGCGCTCGAGCGCCGCAACCACTGGGAGAAGACCAGCCATTCGCTGCTGGTCGGCGCGATCCTCCACGTCCTCTACGCCGAAGAGGAGAAGACGCTGGCGCGGGTCGCGACCTTCCTTTCCGATCCGCAGCGCAGCTTCGCCGCCACGCTCAGACGGATGATGACCACCAATCATCTCGGCGACGACGCGCAACCGGTGGTTCACCCCGTCGTCGCCTCGGCGGCGCGCGAAGTGCTCAACAAGAGCGAGAACGAGCGCTCGGGCGTGCTTTCGACCGCGATGTCATTCCTCGGCCTGTATCGCGATCCCACCGTCGCGGCCGTCACCTCCGCGTCCGACTGGCGCATCGCCGACCTGGTCGAGGCGGCGCATCCCGTGTCGCTCTACCTCGTCGTGCCGCCCTCGGACCTCAGCCGCACCAAGCCGCTGGTCCGCTTGATCCTCAACCAGATCGGCCGCCGCCTGACCGAACATCTGCACGCGAGCCCCGAGGATGGCCCGACGACTGGCCAGCACCGCCTGTTGATGATGCTCGACGAGTTCCCGGCGCTTGGGCGGCTCGACTTCTTCGAGACCAGCCTCGCTTTCCTCGCCGGCTACGGTGTCCGCGCCTTTCTCATCGCGCAGAGCCTCAACCAGATCGAGAAGGCGTACGGCGAGCACAACGCCATCCTTGACAATTGTCACGTCCGGGTCGCCTTCTCGACCAACGACGAGCGAACCGCGAAGCGGATCTCGGATGCGCTCGGCACCGCGACCGAGCAGCGCGCGATGCGCAATTATGCTGGCCACCGGCTCGCCCCATGGCTGGCGCATGTCATGGTCAGCCGTCAGGAAACCGCGCGGGCGCTGCTAACCCCGGGCGAAGTCATGCAACTCGCGCCCAGCGACGAGCTCGTGCTGATCTCCGGCCATCGCCCGATCCGCGCGCAGAAGCTGCGCTATTACGAGGATCGCCTTTTCACCACCCGCTTGCTGCCCCCGCCGGTGCTCGGCGCCGACATCTTTATCGATCGTCCCGCGCCGCGCGGCGACGACTGGATGGAACGGGTGCGCGGCACCGACCTGCGCCTCGCCGCGAGCAGCGATGACCACGAAGGCATTGATGCCGACGGGCGTGAACAGACCCGTCATCCCGGCCAGGAGATCGAGCCCGTCATTGTCATCGAACCCCAAGTCGCCGACCCGCTGGGGCTCGGCGACGACGATGGCGATCAGGCGGCGGAGCGACGCGCGATGGACCGCGCCCAGGCTGCCGGACCAGCGCGCACCGCATACGGGCTCGATGCGGCATCGAGCCGGCCCGATGATCTACAGCTGGG
>JBQCEK010000187.1:0-4204 GCA_051960335.1 Sphingomonas sp. | reverse complement strand
AGCGTACCGATTTCGTCCCGAGTACTAGGTTCCGGGACGCGTACCGCCAGATCACCCTCGGCAACCTGTCGCGCCGCGCCGACCAGTTCGTTGATCGGCCGGACCAGACGATCGGCGACCGCAAGCGCGATCCAAACCGTCAGCCCGACGATGAGAACCGCGACCGCAAACAGCACCGCGTTGAATTTCAGTTGCAATGACCGCGCCCGGCCCTGCAGGCCCCGATAATCGCGGATGACATCGCTTGCTGCGAGATGCTGGCGATCCAGAAAACTCGCGTCCTCGTTCGTCCCGACATACAGGTAGGTATTGGCTGGTCCGGGCACTTTGATCAGAACCCAGATCGTATCGGGCGTCCGATCGATCCAGCCCTTCGGATTGTTGCGCAGCAACTCCAGCAATTGCGGTGTGACGCGCTGATCGAACGCCTTTTCGTCCGGCGGACTGCAAATGTCGGTGACATTGCAGACGCCGATCACATTGATGCCATCCTTGCCGGCGTAAGTGAACACAACCGATTGCGTGAGGTGACGATAGGCGGTCTGCATCGTCAGATACCGTTGAAATATCGGCGTCCCCGGCGGATAGGCCGCTTGATTGCCGCCGATGTCCTTGGCCATCGCCTCCGCTTCGCTGCTCCAGCGCTTGATCGACTGGTGCTGCGCGTCCTGAACAAGCTCGATCGTCGAATCGAAAGCGTTTTCGGCCCGGTTCGACACCCAATATTGGTTGACCGATTGAAACATCACCGAAGCGGCGATTACCGTCAGGACGATCGGAACACTGGCGATCACAGAGAAAGTTGCGACCAGCCGAACATGAAGCCGGCCATCGCCAGCGAGGTCCTGCCGGGCCGCGCGTCGTCGCGCGATACGACGACCGATCAATACCAGCAGGGCGACCACCGGCATCAGGTTGCCGAGCAAGAGAAGGGCCGCAATCGCAGGGCTCAAGAGATGTTGCGACTGCCCGTTGCCATGCAGAATGCGATAGGTGACCAACCCCATGCAGAGCGCCGCGGCCAACACGGCAATCTCAATGGCGGGCATCACGGCAAGGCGGCGGCGAGATGAAGTCATCGCGTAGATTGAGTCGGTCGCCGCATCCATCGTTGCATGGATACAACGTCGCCGTTGCAGAGAAAACACAATAATCCTCGGCCTGGCGTCGGGTCCGCTCGCTCGGCCGCAGGGCGGCGGTTAGCGGTCCGGGCCGATGCCGAGCGTATCCAGACGCTTTTTCAGCGTGTTCCGATTGATCCCCATCGCGCGCGCCGCGCGCAGCTGGTTGCCGCCGTGCCGGGCAAGCATTGCTTCGATCAGCGGGCGTTCCACCTCGCCGATGATGCGATCGTAGAGCGTGCCATCGTCGAGCCACGCCGGATTCTCGCGCTCCAGCGCGGCGAGGCGGCCGCGCACCGCCGCCTCGATCGCCGGATTCGTGGGCGTGGCGGGCTCAAGCGGCATCGCGCCGAGCATGGCGTGGATGGTCGGGCCATCGATCACATCGTCGCGGCCCAGCACGGCGATTCGCCGCATCAGATTTTCAAGCTCGCGCACATTGCCGGGCCAATCATGCCCCGTCAGCGCTGCGATCGCCGCGTCGGACAATTGCTTGCGCGGCAGTCCCGCTTCGGCGGCGCGATCGAGAAAATGCCGCGCGAGCAAAGGGATATCCTGCCGGCGCGCCCTGAGCGGCGGCAACGCGATCGGCACGACGTTCAGCCGATAGAACAGGTCCTCGCGGAATTGCCCGGAGGCCACCAGGCGCTCGAGCTCGCGATTGGTGGCGGCGACAATGCGAACGTCGGCGCGAATGGTGCGCGCGCCGCCGACGGTGGTGAATTCGCCCGATTGCAGCACGCGGAGCAGCCGCGTCTGCGCCTCCATCGGCATGTCGCCGATTTCGTCGAGGAACAAGGTGCCGCCGGCCGCCTGTTCGAATCGGCCCGCGCTGCGCGCCTGGGCACCGGTAAAGGCGCCGCGCTCGTGCCCGAACAGCTCGGCCTCGATCAACTCGCGCGGGATCGCGGCCATGTTGATCGCGATGAAGGGCGCGCGCCGTCGCGGCCCGAGATCGTGGATCGCTCGCGCGACCAGTTCCTTGCCTGTTCCCGATTCGCCCGAAATCAGCACGGTCAGATCATTCGAGACGACGCGGGCGATCACCCGATAAACGTCCTGCATCGCCGCGGACCGGCCGATCAGCGGCAGCGCGCGATCTTCTTCGCCAATCGGTTCGTGGCTTCCCGCCTCGCCAGTGCCGAGCGCCGACGCCACCGCGCGTGTCAGCGTATCGAGGTCGAACGGCTTGGGCAGATAATCATAGGCGCCCACCTCGGTCGCCCGAACCGCCGTGGTCAGCGTATTCTGCGCGGACAACACGATGACCGGAAGCGCGGGATGATCGGCAAGCAAGGCCGCGATCATGTCCAGCCCATTGCCATCGGGAAGCACCACATCGGTGACGAGCACGTCGGGCAGCCCGCCGCCGATCGCACGGCGCATGTCGGCCAGCGATCCCGCCAGGCGAACCTCGTGCCCGTCGCGCCGCAACGCCTGGCTGATCACCGCGCGGATCGCGGCATCGTCATCGACGACCAGGATCGATCCGGTCCGGCTCATCGCGGCGCCCGCGGCAGAAGAATCCGGAATACCGTCATTTCAGGATCGCCCTCGCGGCCATATTGCACGATTCCGCTCATGTCCCGAACCAGCTTGTCGACCAACGCGAGGCCAAGCCCCTGCCCCTCAGGCTTTCCCGAAACAAAGGGTTCGAACAGATGATCGGCAATGTCCGGCGGCGCGCCGGGGCCGCTGTCGGTGATGCAAATCTCGATCGGCAGCGGCAAACGCGGCGATCCGTCCACCCCGCCCACCGCCATGCCATGTCGATAGCCTGTCGAGATCACCAGCCGCGGCTCGGGCGATCCGGCCAGCACTTCGCAAGCGTTCTTGATCAGGTTGAGCACCACCTGCAGGAAAGCGTCCCGATCGATCAGCACTTCGGGCAGGGAGGGGTCGAATCGCTCCTCGATCGCGATCCCCCGCGCGAATCCGGCCAGCGCTACCTGACGAACATGGCTGAGCAGCGGATAGATGTTTTCGGGCTTGAGCGTCAGCGGGCGGGTATCCGTGAAATCCTGCATCCGATCGATCAGCGCGGCGATGCGATCGACCTCGGTGATGATCAGCGTTGTCAGCGCGCCGCCAGCGTCTCCGCCCGAAGCGATCAGCTGCGCCGCGCCGCGAATGCCCGACAGCGGGTTCTTGATCTCGTGCGCCAGCATCGCCGCGGCGCCGATCGCCGCGCGCGCGCCGGCCGCGCGATCGGCCGTCACGCCGATCCGCCGGGACATCGCGGCATGATGCAGCGTGATCGTCCGCCAGCCCGGCCGGTCGGCAAGCGGCGTTTCCAGAAAATCGAGCCGCAGGCGCCCTGCGCGCGCCGTCTCGATATCCGTATCGAATGCCGCCAGTCCTTGGCCGCCGCGCTGCGCGAAAGCCGGCGGCGTCAGCACCGCCCGGAGCGGCTGTCCGGTCATCGCGCGCTGCGACATGTTGAGCAATTGCTCGGCCTCGGGATTGGCCTGGGTGATGCTGCCGTCGGGCGCGATCGTCAGAACGGCGACCGGCAGCGCGGCGAGCCACTCGTCCGCGCCGGGATGATCGCCGCGTTCGGCATCAGGCGGCGTCACGCGCCCGCCAAGGTGCATAGAAATCGGCCAGCATCGCCTTCACGACGGTCGGATCAGGCTCCTGATTCACTCGGTTGCGAAACTCGGCCGATCCGTGGAGGCCGCGCGTGTACCAGCCGATATGCTTGCGCGCCATGTTGACGCCCGTCTCGATGCCGTAATGGTCGAGCATCATGTCATAATGCTCGATGATCAGGCGATATTGCTCGTCCAGCGACGGATCGGAAATGCGCCGCCCCTGCGTCAGCCAGGCGATCGTCTGGGCGAGCAGCCACGGCCGGCCATAAGCGCCGCGTCCGATCATCACCCCGTCCGCGCCCGACTGGTCGAGCGCAGCTTCGGAATCCTCGATCGAACAGATGTCGCCATTGACGATCACCGGCACGGACACCGCATCCTTCACGCGGCGCACGAAACGCCAATCCGCCGTGCCCTTGTACAGCTGGCACCGCGTGCGCCCGTGGACGGTGATCATCTTCACGCCGATATCCTCGGCGATCCGCGCCA
>JBQCEK010000186.1:0-2419 GCA_051960335.1 Sphingomonas sp. | reverse complement strand
ATCGTTGCGAACATGGTCGTGAAAATCGCGGTAACGCTTTCCTACGCCGGATCGCGCGGCCGAGAAGCAGCGCTCGCGCTTTCGTCAAGCACTGTAGTGCTTCTGGTAACGTTGGGCTTTGGGTGGCTGTCGCTGCATTGAGCGGCCCAAACATTGGCGCAGAATCATCAGACACCTCAACGCCCTGCGGCAGGACAGAATGATTACGGCCTCGCCGCCAGCCAATTTGCTTCGATGACCGCAAAGCAAGGTTTCCCATGCCCGACATCATCTTTCACGGCGCTGCCTCGACGGTCACTGGCTCCTGCACCGAGATCCGTATCGGCGATCGTTCGATTCTCATCGACTGCGGATTGTTTCAGGGGCCGCGCACCCTGGAGCATCGCAACGCGGCTCGCTTTGCGTTCGATCCCGCCGGCATTGCCGCGGTGCTGCTGACCCACGCGCACATCGACCATAGCGGACTGCTGCCCAAGCTGGTGCGCGAGGGCTATGACGGCCCGATCTGGTGTACCCGGCAGACGGGCGACCTTCTTCGCGTAATGCTGCCGGACGCCGGACGTATCCAGGAAGCCGAGGCCGCACGCCGCAATCGCCGGGCAGATCGGGCAGACGAGCCTCCGGTGGCGCCTGTCTACCTCGAGAGGGATGCCATCCATGCGGCGGCCCTTGCGAAAGCAACAGAGCTACGTACGCCGTTTTCACCCATCGAGGGCGTCACCGCGCGATTGTGGAACGCCGGTCATATTCTGGGTTCCGCTTCGATCGAGATCGAGGCGGAAGGCTGCCGACTTCTGTTTTCTGGCGATATCGGTCCCAGGGACAAGAGCTTTTATCCCTCCCCCTCAGCGCCTTCGGGTTTCGATCATGTCGTCTGCGAAGCCACCTACGGCGATCGTCAGCGCGATCGCCAAACGCCGGAGCAACGACGCAGCGTGCTTGGCGAAGAGGCTAGGGCAGCGCTGGCAAGAGGCGGCAATCTGATCATTCCCAGCTTTGCGCTCGAACGAACCCAGGAACTGCTGCTCGATTTCGCCGCGCTCATCGAGTCGGGTCAGCTGGGCCCCGCCCACGTCTTCATCGACTCCCCGCTCGCCTCTCGAATAACCCGGATTTTCGCAAAGTATGAGCACGAGCTGGAGGACGTAGAGTCACGCCTGTTTGAACGGTCGGATTTCCATTTCATCGAAACGCCAGGAGAGTCGATTGGGCTCAACAGCGTTTCTGGTGCCATCATTCTTTCGGCATCGGGCATGTGCGAAGCGGGCCGAATTCGGCATCATTTGCGCCACAATCTGCCGCGGCGCGATTCAACAATCCTGTTCGTCGGGTTTCAGGCCGCCGGAACGCTCGGCCGGACACTACTTGAGGGCGCTCGACGTGTGCGAGTATCGGGAACCGACGTTGCGGTAAGGGCGCGCATTAGCAGAATCGAAAGTTATTCGGCTCACGCCGATCAGCAGGACCTGCTCCGTTGGATCGATGCCAGGCGGCCGATCGGGGGCACGCTGTTTCTCAACCACGGCGAGCGCGAAGCGCTTGAAACGCTCGCTCAGCTGGCGGGTGTCGGTCACAAGGAAGCGTCGATCAGCATTGCCGAGCCCGGCGAGCGCTATCGGCTTGCCGCTGGACGACCGGGGACGCGACTTCAAGTAGGCGACCGTGCGCTGATCAAGGCGGCCGCGCGGGACTGGCAAAACGACTATGCCGACCTCGTGACCAATCTCAAAGCCGACTTACAGGCACTGGAAACTGACGCAGCGCGACAGTTGGCGATCGATCGGATACGCCGGGCGCTGCGCGGCGCCCCAAGCGGTTGATCGGCGCTCCCAAGCGGGCAAGATCCGGAACGGCGAGTGGCGACCTAGAGGGATTGCCGGCTTTGTCATCACTGCAGTCTGCGACGTGCGCCGCGACACCCTTTATGTCAGAGTCGGTCGATCACGCTCTTCAGCTTGTCGCGCACCTTGGCGGCGGCTTGCATCAGGCTCGGATTGTCAATGGCTTGCATGGACGCAACGGGATCGATCGCGGCGACCTCGCTTTGACCGGGTGTCCTTTCCTGAACCACGACGTTGCACGGCAACATCGTGCCGACGTTATTCTCGAGCCGAAGCGCTTCGAATGCGAGTGTCGGGTTACACGCCCCAAGGATCACATACGGATGGAACTCAGCACCAATCTTTTCCTTGAGCGTCGCTGCAATATCAATGCGCGTCAGCACGCCGAAGCCTTCTTGCTTCAGAGCCGCCTCAATACGCTCGATTGCCTCGGGAAGTGCTGCGTCGATGATCTTGGCGAGATAATAGTTCACGGCGTGTCTCCGACAGTATTTCTTATGGCGCGCTATCGCCGCGCGAGGCGACGGCCGCGGCGGAACAAAGTTCTGATGGCCGAAACGCGCTCCATCGATCGTCCC
>JBQCEK010000185.1:0-3506 GCA_051960335.1 Sphingomonas sp. | reverse complement strand
ACGCGGCCCTGATAGCTGGAATTCGATCCGACCGGCGTCACCGTAGCCGGCACGCCTACCGACAGCTTCGCCAGATCGGCTTCGTTGAGCTGCGCGTCGAGCTCGATCTCGCCATCCTTGGCCATGCGGAACAAGGCGCCACCCGACTGATTGACGATCTGGCCCGGCTCTGCACCGCGCGTCAGGACGAGGCCGGCTGCAGGCGCCCGAATATCAAGTTGCGCATTTTGGGCGCGCGCCTCGGCAAGTTGCGCCTGGGCAACGTGAACCTTTGCGATGGCGCCATCACGCGTCGCCGTCAGCTGATCGATATCGGCCTTCGAAATGAACCCGTCGCTGACCAGCTTCTGCGCACGATCGAGATTGGCCTGCGCCAGGCGCGCATCCGATTGCGCGACGTTGACCTGCGCCGCCAGCGAAGCGGCCGTTTGCGTCTGCACCGAGCGATCGACCGTCGCGAGCACCTGCCCCGCCTTCACCCAATCGCCCGGATCGACCAGCACGCGCGTGATCAGCCCGCCCTGGCCAGCGACGCCGACGGGCATCTCGCGCCGCGCCGCCAGCGAGCCGGTCGCCGTGATGAGGTGCGACACCGTCTGGCGGCCGGGAACGACGACGCTGACCGTAGGGATCTGGTCTTCCACAGGCGTGCTGGCCGCAGGCTTCTTGTGCGAGGCGAACAGCAGGTAACCGACAACCGCCAGCACGATCAGGATCACCGCGCCGATCAGCAGGCGGCGGCGCCCATCGGGCCGCCCCTCATAACCAAGCGACAGCCGCTCCTCGCCGCCGATGTGCCCCGGTTCGTAATTCATTCGTTTCACTTTCCCGTCCCGGCTGTTGCCGCCGCATCATGGTGTATTACAGTAACATATCACCGACCTCAAGCGGTCTTTCGGGCGACGCAAGACGTGCCCGCATTTCGCTTGAATCGCAAGCAATGCTTGGATGGTTGCGGTTAGGGAATGGTTGCTTAAGTTGACTGGTCAGAACGATTTTCGGACAAGGAACCGGATTTGCGCACGCTATTCTATCCAAAATGGTCGAATGCTGTGCGCACTGGTTGAAAGGCGGCCTCGAGCGACCGAGCCGGCGCGCGGAATCTGAACGCCAGCTTTGCCGATCATTCAGCCGAGGTTGCCTCGCTTGCTGCGATCAACGACATATGAACCGTTCGATTCAAGGGGAAGACAGATGCAACGACTGATCGCTTTTGCGGCGCTGGCCGCGATACCCGGCTTTGCCGCCGCCGCCGCCGCGCAAACCGCGATGCCGACGATCCTGGCGGACGGCACCGTGCTCGACGTCGATGCGACGGGCAAGACGACGCGCACACCCGATCTCGCGACGATCGAAGCCGGCGTCGTTACCCAGGGCGCCACGGCAGCCGCCGCGTTGAGGGATAACGGAGCGCAGATGGCCAAGGTTCTGGCGGCGCTCAAATCCGCCGGCGTCGAGAATCGGGACATTGCGACGTCAACGGTCCGCCTCAATCCGCAATATCGCTATGCCGACAATCAACCGCCGGTCATCACCGGCTATCAGGCGACCAACTCGGTCTCGATCAAGTTCCACGACATCGCCAAGAGTGGCGGCATTCTCGATGCGCTCGTCGCCCAGGGCGCGAACCAGATCAGCGGGCCCAACCTTTCGCTGGCCAATCCCGATGCGGCGCTGGACGAAGCACGGGCCGATGCCGTCGCCCGCGCCCGCGCCCGCGCGGAGCTTTATGCCAAGGCGGCCGGGCTGAGCGTCGCGCGGATCCTGTCAATCAGCGAGAACGGCGAAAATCCCGGTGCGCCGCCGCCCGCCCCCGTGATGTATGCGCGCGCGCAGGCAGACATGGCGAAGACCCAGATCGAGCCGGGCGAGACGGATGTCACCGTTTCGCTGTCGGTCCGCTTCCTGCTCAAATAAGAAAGGGGCCGCCCAATCACGGGCGGCCCCTCTTTTGCCGTAAGCTGGGATCGATCAGCGGACGCTGCCGCGCCTGATCAGATTGACGATCGCCAGCAGGATGATCGCGCCGATCAGCGACGTAATGAACGTCGTGACGGTGATCGCTTGATTGATGCCGCCGCCGAAGATCAAACCGGCGATGAATGCCCCGACGATGCCGACGACGATGTTAAGTAGAATGCCCTGCTGGGCGTCCGTGCGCATGACAAGGCTGGCAAGCCAACCGACCACACCACCGACAATAAGCCACACGATGATTCCGACCATGGTCCACGTCCCTCCGTTATTTCCCCGCATGATCGGGGCTGCGGAAATGACGCGCGACGCTGAATTTAGTTCCGCTGGCGTTTCAATTGCCGGAAGGGAAGTTACTCAGAATTTCTGCTGACGTTCGTAGAGTGATCGATAATGCTGGATGCGCGTTACGCGCAGACCGGGCATGCCCGAGCGGTCGATCGCGCGCTGCCAACTGGCGAATTCTTCGACCGTAAGGCCGTACCGATCGCAAACCTCATCGACCGTCAACAGCCCGCCGTTGACCGCAGCGACGACTTCGGCCTTGCGACGGACAACCCAGCGCGTGGTGTCGGCCGGAGGCAGCGAATCGAGCGTCAACGGCTCCCCGAGCGGGCCAATCACTTTGGCGGGACGAATTTTCTGGTTCTCGATCATGCGGTCCTCATTGGGGCGGGGGCTCCCTGGTAACTCTTACCCGCCGTAACCCGGCGGTTTTGAACATCGGCTAAAATGCCTAAGTAAACGCGCTGTTTATCAGTCCAGTCGTCGCGATCATGGCTCCTTCCATCGCCTGATCTGACCAGCCATCGCCTGATTGAAGGCGCCGTGAGCAGGCGCCAGCAGCGCCGCCTCATGCGCGTTCTCGGCAGCGCGCGACGCGAAAAACATTGCCGTCGGGCTGACCGCCTGGCGCGCAGCAATGCCGACCAGCATCACCGCGAAATTCGCGGTCAGGGGCGTTGTCCGCGCATTTCTGCCGATGGGAGGAAAGATCAGATTCAACGAACGATGCTTTCGATTGCGACTCGATTGGCACAATCTAGCGAAGGGTTCTCAACGTCCGGTAAAGCCGGCGGCAAGAAGATGGAAAGGTAACGCGCTTTGCGTTGTGCGCTGCCAGCGCCTATCTGCGCGGCGATGATCGACGGAGATTTCCAGCTCGGGGCAGACCCGCAGGCCAAGCGCATCGTCGTCGCCATGTCGGGCGGCGTCGATAGCTCGGTCGTCGCTGCGCTCGCGCACGCAACGGGGGCCGAGACGATCGGCGTCACGCTGCAGCTTTACGATCATGGCGAGGCCGTCGGCCGCGCTGGATCGTGCTGCGCTGGCCGAGACATTCGTGATGCCCGGGCGGTGTGCGACCGGCTGGGCATCGCGCATTATGTTTTCGATCATGAAAGCAGTTTCCGCGAAACGGTGATCGACGATTTCGCCGACGAGTATCTCGCCGGTCGCACGCCCATCCCTTGCGTCAAATGCAACATGGGGCCGAAGTTCACCGACCTGTTTCGGCTAGCGAAGGATCTGGG
>JBQCEK010000184.1:0-2248 GCA_051960335.1 Sphingomonas sp. | reverse complement strand
CATGCCGAACGCCCTCAATCGGCGGGCACCAGCCGGTGGAATTTGTTGATCGGGCAATCGTCGCCGGATCGCGTCCGGATCGAATCGCGACGCGCGCAGACCTGCCCGTCGCGCCCGGCCATGATATAGAAGCCGGTGTAGAAATCGAGCGAGCGACAGCGCTTGTCGAGGCGCGCGCGCAATCGTTCGCCGTTGCGGGTCATCAGATCGACCTGATCGGCCGCCGGAATCGTTGCCGCGATCAGATCGCCCCCGGCGATGCACTGCGGGCTCTTCTTTTCGCGCCATTCGATCGGCGGCATCGGCGGCTGTTCGACCATCGGGCGCGGCGGCGGCATGCGCGGAATGCGAATGACGATGTGCTGGTGGAACAGCAATTGGCTTTGCGGCGCGAGGCCGAATCCCCCACGCGGCGCACCGGGCGTCGCCGCTGCGGGAGCAGCCAGCAACAACAGCAGCGCGGCGGGGAGGGAGGGGTTCGTCATGGCGGGAGAATCGACCCTTAGCGAAAGCGTTTGAACATTGCATGAATTGGCCGGGCCAATCACGCATGCTAACGCGAGCGGCATGACCGCCGCCCAGACCCGGCTGATCGCCGCGCTAACCGCCGAGTTCGGCGACAAGGCGGTCATCACCGCCCAGCAGGATATCGCGCCGTGGACGACCGACTGGCGCGGCCGTTTCCACGGCGCGGCGCCCGCGTTGCTCGCGCCGGCGTCGCGCGAGGAGGTGGCGCGGGTGGTGACGCTGGCCAATGCCGCCGGCGTCCCGCTGGTGCCACAGGGCGGCAACACCTCGATGGTCGGCGGCGCGACTCCGCCGGCGGACGGCGCCGCGCTGATCCTGTCGCTGCGGCGGATGAACCGGATCCGGTCACTGTCGGCCGAGAGCAACCTTGCGGTGGCCGAAGCGGGCGTGATCCTGGCCGATCTTCACGCGGCGGCCGAACGGCACGGGCGCCGCTTCCCGCTGACGCTCGGATCGCGGGGCAGCGCGACGATCGGCGGGCTGGTATCGACCAATGCGGGCGGCACGCAGGTGCTGCGCTGGGGCACGATGCGATCGCTGGTGGCGGGAATCGAGGCGGTGCTGCCCGATGGATCGATCCATGATGGCCTGTCGGCGCTGAAGAAGGACAATCGCGGGTACGATCTCAACCAGCTCCTGATCGGGGCGGAGGGCACGCTGGGCGTCGTCACTGCCGCCGCGTTGCGGCTGGCGCCCGCGATCCTCGCGCGCAGCGTCGCCTGGGCGGGGGTGGCGAGCCCGGCCGACGCGCTGGCGCTGCTGCGCCGGATCGAAGCGGCGACCGATGTGATCGAAAGCTTCGAGATCATTCCGGGCGATTCGCTGGCGCTGGTGCTCGATCACATTCCAGGCGCGCGCGCGCCGCTGGCCGGCGATCATCCGTGGCACGTGCTGATCGAGGCGGTATCGACCGACGCCGACGCGGAGCCGCCGGCGCAGCTTATCGAGCGCCTCCTTGCCCCGGCAATCGCGAGCGGGCTGATCGGCGATGCGGTGATCGCCGCCAGCGAAGCGCAGGCGGAGGCGTTCTGGCGGATCCGCGATTCGTTATCCGAGGCCGAGCGCGCGGCGGGCCCGGCGGTGCAGCACGACATATCGGTGCCGGTCGACGCCATGCCGGACTTCATGGTCGATGCCGCCCGCGCTGCCGAACAGCGCTTTCCCGGCAGCCACGCCACCGCCTTCGGCCATCTGGGGGACGGCAACGTCCATTTCCACGTCCGCGCGCCGGCGGGGGTGGACCGCGATCACTGGTATGCCGAGGACGCGCCCATCGTCACGCGGTTCGTCAACGATCTGGTGGTCGCGGCCGGCGGATCGATTTCGGCCGAGCATGGCATCGGGCAGATGAAGCTGGACGAGCTTCAACGGCTGTCGTCGCCGGCGCGCCTGGCCGCGATGCGGGCGATCAAGCGTGCGATCGATCCGCAATCGATCATGAACCCCGGCAAGCTCGTTGCGCTTGCGCCCGGTGCGCCCCTAACATAGAGCCAGACGCCATCCGGCCGCCGTGCCATCACTCGTACAGTTCCAACGGAGATACTCATGGCCAGCGCGCCGCAGAACCAGCTTCCGCTCTTCTACAATGGCCTCGAGCCGCTTTCGAGCCAGGCGCACGCCAATTACCGCGCTCGGGCGACGGATACGGCGCCGTTCCTCGTCGGTGCGCACGCCATTCCCGTGACGGTCGACGAATTCGCATTGCTGCAGCGCTATATGC
>JBQCEK010000183.1:0-6232 GCA_051960335.1 Sphingomonas sp. | reverse complement strand
GCCTTGCCCGCGCCCGCCGCCGCCGAACCGGCCGTGCCCGTCGCCGAAGCCGCCGCGGTGTCCGCCACCGTGGGCCGCGCCGGCGCCCGGCGGGCCGGCCTAGTCGCCCTGCGCGCCGCTCGCCTGGGGAGCGCCGCTGGCGGATTTCGCCGGCGGGTTCGCGCTATTGCCGGCATTGCCGGCGGCGCCGTTCTGCGCGGGCGGCGTGCCGTTCGCGCCGCCATGCCAGCGCCGCCGCAGCGCCGCGAGCGGATCGGGGCCATCGCCATTGCGAAACGCCTCGAACTGCTTCTGGATCTTCGACTTGAGCGGGACCGAGAGGTTGAAGCCCCAGCGCAGCGATTTGCTGCTTTCCTCGTCGAAATTGACCGGGCGAGCGTCGATTCGGACGAGCGCGCCGTTGCTATCCCGCACGAAGCGATCGGGGAAGGCGGCCTCGATCGCGGCGGTGGGCGAGGGCAGGCTGGCGATGACATTGTCGGTGCGCGTCGCAGTGTAGGTGGCGATCAGGTTGAGATCGGTGTTGGCGAGCGGCTTCACGTTCAGCTCGGCCTCGAAGATGTGCTTGGTATCGGCGGCGAGCGCGGGATTGCCGCCGCTGATCTGGCTGATGTCGACCGTCTGGCCGGTGACATAATCGAACACGCGTCGATTGGGCGTGGTGATCACCGGGCCGCCGAGCTGCTCCGGCGTCGGCGCGTCGTCCTTGTCGGTCCAGGAAACGAGCGCGCGGACCGGCTCGATCGGCGACCAGTTCACGCCGTAGCCGATCGCGCTCAGCGTGCCGAAATCGGAAAGGTGATCGGCCGCGACGTTGAAATTCGCATCGAGATCGCCGAGCGGCTGAAGGAAGTGCTTCGCCCGGCTGGCGATCGGCACATCCACGTTGAGCCGCCCGTTGACGATATCGCGCGAGACATCGCCGCTGGTGACGCCGCTGCCGCTGGTGATGTCGCTGCGACGGGACAGGCTGGAATAATCGCTGGTCTCGACCCCGGCGTGGAAGCTGGTCGACAGTGCGCCGGCGGGCAACGTGAGCGGCGAGCCGGTGACCAGCGCATCGACCTGGCCGCTGCTGGAGATCGACCGGGCATAATTGCCGGCGGCCGGCTGAATCAGCGGCGTGCCGAGCGGGCCGAACGGATTGACCGCCGGATCGCCGGCATCGAGCGCCGCCTGAAGCGCGCTCGAATCGACGCCGGTATCGGTGAAGGTCTTGCTGTCGGTGCGATCATAATTGCCGGTGAGCGACCAGTTCCACTTGGCGATCTGGCCCCCCAGTGTGGTGCCGAGATGGGTGGTGATCGCCTGGTTCGCCTGTTCGAGCGGATTGCCGAGATCGACGTAGCGATTGAGCGTCACGTCGTCCGAAAAGGGCGAATAGGGATTGCCGGCGGGCAGCGTGAGCGAGACGCCCGGCAGGCCGACATCGGCATTGCTGTCGGTATATTCGAGCCGGCCGTTGATCGTCGCCGAGACGTTGCCGAAGATCGTGCGGGCATAGACCAGGTTGGTCGTGAAATCGCGGCTCGACGGGATCAGCGTGCGATAGCGGCCGAGATCGGAGACGTTGGCCTGATTGGCGGTCGCGGCGAAATCGCCGATCGTGGGCGCGCCATTCGCCGCCGAGGCGGGGACGCCGGCGATCGTCACCGGTTCGCCGGCGGCGGCGCTGAGCACCGGATCGATCTCGCTGGCGCCGGCCGCGGGGGTGATGTTGCCGGCGAAATCGAAATTGCCGCGCTGCGGCTGGCCAGTGACTCTGCGTTCGCTCTCCAGCAGTTTGGAGGTCTGTTCGTAGTCCACATTGAGGCTGAAGCGGCCGGTGGGGGTGATGTTGACCAGGCCGATGCCGCCATGCGGGGTGCTGGTGCCCCCCTCGGTCGCCAACTTGTCGCGCGCGGTGAGCGTGGTCGAGCGGAAATGCTTGCGCAGCACGATGTTGACGACCTTCTGATCGGCCGAGAATCCGTATTCCAGCGCGACCTGCTCGGGCAGGATATCGACCCGCAGGATCGCTTCCGTCGGCAGATCGCGGATTTCGTGGAAATTGGAGATGCGCTTGCCGTTGAGCAGCACGGCGGGCGCGCCGGTGCCCCGGCCGCTCTCCGTCTCCGGCGACAGCTCGGTGATGAGATCGGCGACGGTATCGACGCCGTAAGCGCGGATGTCGGCCGGGCCGAGCTGGAGCTCGGGCGGAATATCGCCGATCACCTTGCCGGGTTCGACGGGGCGGTGGCCAGTGACGACGATATCGTCGGCAGGATCGGCATATTCGTCTGCCGAATCGGCTGCGGCCTGCGCTTTACCCGCGGCGGGAGCCGGCGCTTGCTGCGCCCAGGCCAGCGCCGGATATGTCGCGAGAATCAGACCCGCCCCCCAAGCCGATGCGCGCATTCGTTCCACTCCGCCCTACACGCGCCCGATCGGCGCCGGCATCGCTTAGGCGGCAATTGTCGCAAGAGTTTCGCAAAGCGGGGGGACGCGCGAAAAAATATCGCGGCGGTGCGCGCTACTGCGCCGAAGCCGATTCGACAGGCGCGGCGGCCGGGCCGGTCCAGCCGCCGGCGGTGGCGACATAGAGCCGCGCCACGTTCAGGAATTGCTGCGCGCGCATATCGACGAGGCCCATTCGCGCCTGTTCGTAAAGCCGTTGCGAATCGAGGATCTGGAGCAGCCCCGAATTGCCCACCTGGAAGCTGCGCCGCGAGAGTTGCAGCGAATGTTGCGCGACGCCGACCGATTCCTCGCGATTGGCGACCGAGCGCGCGTCGCTCTTGATCGCATCGAGCAAATCCGCGGTCTGGCGGAAGGCGTCGAGCACGGTCTGGCGATAGGTCGCATCGGCAGCCTTGGCCTGATCGATCGCGGCGCGCTTCTCGGCCTTCAGCGTGCCGCCGTGGAAGATCGGCGCGGTGAGGCCGGCGAAGATATCGAGGCCGCGGAACGAGCTGGAGAAAATATCCCCGATCGTCGGCGAGCCCTGCGTCAGTGTGCCGCCGAGCGTGATATCGGGATAGAGATCGGCCGTCGCGACGCCCACCGCGGCGGTGGCGGCGTGAAGATCGGCCTCGGCCTGGAGAATGTCCGGCCGCTTGTGGACCAGCGCCGAGGGCAGGGTGACGGGAATCTGCTGCGGCAGCGTGAAGGAGGCGAGATCGAAATCGGTCGGCCCGAGATCGGCCGGCGCGATGCCGATCAGCGTGGCGAGCAGATGCCGCGCCTCATCGAGCTGCTGTTCGAGCTGCGGGATGTTGCTGCGATCGGCCATGAACTGGCTTTGCGCGTTGAGCACTTCGGTGAGCGTGCCTTCGCCCGCGTCCTTGCGCTTCTGCGTCAGATCGACGTTGCGCTGATCGTCGGCGAGGAGCGAGTTGGCAGTATCGATCCGCGCGCGGATCGCGGCGATCGTCAGCACCTGATTCACCACCTGGCCGGCGAGGGCGAGGTGCGCGGCCTCCGTCTGGCGCTGCTTTGCCTCGGCCTGGGCGGCGGCCTGTTCGACACGGCGGCGCTGCTTGCCGAACAGATCGAGATCGTAACTGACGCCGCCGCCGACCGAATAGAGATCGAACACCGGATTGCTGGTGAGGCCGGGCAGCGCCCCCGCCTTGAAGCCGAAGCCGGCGAGATTGGCTTCCTCATGCTCGGCGCGGGCATTGGCATCGACCTGCGGCAGCTGGCGGCCGCGCGCGGCGGCGACCTGTTCGCGCGCGGCGGCGAGCGTGGCGTTGCTGGCCTCCAGGCTGGCGTTGTGGGCGATCGCCTGATCGACCAGCGAATCGAGCGCGGGCGAATTGAACGCTGTCCACCAGCGCGGCGCGGGGCCCTCGCCGGCAAGCGCGGCCGGCCCCGGCGCGGGCTTGGGCAGCGCATCGTGCGGCGAGCCATAAGCGCTCGCGCTCGGCGCGGCCGGACGCTCGAAATTCGGGCCGACGGTGCAGCCGGCGAGCGCGGTCGCGGCGGCAAGGCCGGTCAGGAGCGAGCGAAGCTTGGGGAGGGCGGTCATGGTCTGATCAGTCCATATGCATGGTCATGGGCTCGTCGCTGGCCTTCTTGCGCGGCGGGCGCATGAACAGGATCAGCGGCGAGATGACGAGGATGGTGATGAACAGCGCGTAGAAGGCGTCGATATAGGAAACCATGCCCGCCTGGCGGGTGATCTCCGCATTGATCCGCGCCAGGCTGGACACCGAGGAGAAGTCGATCGACGGCATCGATCGCGCGATGTTCGGATTGTCCGGCCGGATGCCCTCCACCAGCCGCGAATGGACCGTCGCGCCGTTGCGAATCGTCATCGCCTGGAGCACCGAAATGCCGATCGCCGAGCCGATGTTGCGGATGAGCGTGAACATCGCCGTGCCTTCGTTGCGATATTTGCTGTCGAGCGTGGCGAAGGCGATCGTCGACAGCGGCACGAAGACGAGGCCGGTGCCGAGCCCCTGGATGAAGCCGGTGGAAACGACCAGCGATTCATCCATGCCGAGCGAAAAGCCGCTCATCTTGTAGGTCGACCAGGCGACCAGCGCCATGCCGGCGCCGATCAGGATGCGCGGATCGACCCGCTTGATGAGCTGGCCGACGGCGATCATCGAGATCATCGTGCCCAGCCCGCGCGGCGCGGTGACGAGCCCGGTCGTGACCACCGGATAGCCCATCAGCCCCTCGAGCATCGGCGGCAGTAGCGCCAGCACCGCGAAGATCAGCACGCCGAGGAAGAAGCCGAAGATCGATCCGAACAGGAAATTCCTGTCCTTGAACAGCGCGAGATCGATGAACGGATTCTTCGCCGTCAGCGTGTGGACGATGAACAGATAGAAGAAGGTGCCGGCGGCGACCGCCTCGATGCAGATTTCGGGGCTGGAGAACCAATCGAGCTGCTGCCCGCGATCGAGCATCACCTGGAGCGAGGCGATGCCGAGCGCGAGCATCGCGAAGCCGAACAGATCGAGCCGGACGCGCGCGGCGTTCTTGGTTTCCGACAGGAAGAACCACAGGCCGGCGAAGGCGAGCATGCCGATCGGCAGGTTGATGTAGAACACCCAGCGCCACGAATAGCTGTCGGTCAGATAGCCGCCGAGCGCCGGGCCGATGATCGGGCCGAGGATCGCGCCCATGCCCCACACCGCCATCGCCGGCCCGTGGCGTTCGGGCGGGTTGATGTCGAGCAGGATCGCCTGGCTCATCGGCACCAGCGCGGCGCCGAAAATCCCTTGCAGCAGGCGAAAGCCGACCAGCTCGCCAAGGCTGGTGGCAAGCCCGCACAGCCCCGAGGCGATGGTGAAGCCGACGATCGAATAGAGCATCAGCCGCTTGCGCCCGAACCTGCTAGCCAGCCATCCGGTCAAGGGCGTCATGATCGCCGCGGCGACGATGTACGAGGTCAGCACCCAGGTGATCTGGTCCTGCGACGCCGAGACGCTGCCCTGCATGTGCGGCAGCGCGACGTTGGCGATCGTCGAGTCGAGCGAGTTCATCACCGTCGCGGCCATCACGGACGCGGTGATGAACCGGCGCGTCCCCGCGTCCGGATAATCGTGGGCGACGGCGTCGGCCATTAGCGGGCAGCGCGTGCCGGGGCATTAGCGGCGGGCGTGGTCGGCGGCGTGTCGGGCCCGAACAGGTGGCGGATATGCCCGGTATCGACCGTCACCTCGACGCTGAGCCCGGCATGGAGCGGCACGTCGGCAGGCGGATTGTCGATCGAAATCTCGACCGGCAGGCGCTGGACGACCTTAACCCAATTGCCCGTCGCATTCTCGGCCGGCAGCACCGCGAAGCTGTTACCCGTGCCCGGCGAGAAGCTCTCGACCCGGCCATGCAGCTTGAGGTCGGGATAGGCATCGACCTTGATCTCGGCGGGCTGGCCGAGGCGCATGTAGCGCAGCTGATTTTCCTTGAAGTTGGAGACCACCCAGATGCGCGTCCCCGCCAGGCTGAACACCGGCTTCGACGCCTGGACGTAGTCGCCGACCTGGAGCTGATCGACATTGGCGACGACGCCGTCCTGCGCGGCGCGGATCACCGTATAACCGAGGTTGAGGCGCGCGCGATCGAGCGCCGCCTGCGCCTGCTGAACGCCGGGCTGCTGCGACACCGGCGCGTTGATGTTGCCGGTCAACTTTGCCTCGATGCTGGTGTTCGCCTGATTGGTGCTCTGGATCGCGGCGCGCGCGTTCTGCAGCGCAAGCACCGCCTGGTCATATTGCGACTGGCTCGAAATCCCCTCGGC
>JBQCEK010000182.1:0-4571 GCA_051960335.1 Sphingomonas sp. | reverse complement strand
GCGGAGGGCAATGATCTGGTCATCAACGGCAAGCACATCCGCGTGACCGCGGAGAAGGACCCGGCGAATCTGCCGCACGGCGAACTGGGCGTCGACCTGGTGCTCGAATGCACCGGCTTCTTCACCGACCGCGCGAGCGCCGAAAAGCACATCGCCGCGGGTGCCAAGAAGGTGTTGATTTCGGCCCCGGGCAAGAATGTCGACCTGACGGTCGTCTATGGCGTCAACGACGACAAGCTGACCGCCAACGACAAGATCGTCTCGAACGCGTCGTGCACCACGAACTGCCTGGCGCCCGTCGCCAAGGTGCTGAACGACAGCGTCGGCATCGAGCGCGGGCTGATGACGACGGTCCACGCCTACACCAACGACCAGAAGATCCTCGATCAGATCCACTCCGACCTGCGCCGTGCCCGCGCGGCCGCCATGTCGATGATCCCGACCACCACCGGCGCCGCTCGCGCGGTGGGCGAGGTGCTACCCGAGTTGAAGGGACGGCTGGACGGCTCGGCAATCCGCGTGCCGACACCCGATGTCAGCCTGATCGACCTGACCTTCACACCGAAGCGCGATACGACCCGCGACGAGATCAACGCGCTGCTGAAGGCGGCAAGCGAAAGCGGCCCGCTGGTCGGCGTGCTTGACTATAGCGACGAACCGCTGGTTTCGATCGACCTGATGCACACGCCGGCATCATCCACGGTCGATAGCCTGGAAACGGCGGTGATGGAAGGCAAGCTGGTGCGCGTGCTTTCCTGGTACGACAATGAATGGGGTTTCTCCAACCGCATGGTCGATACCGCGCACGCGATGGCCAAGCTGATCTGATCGGCTGACAGAAAAGCATCGACGCGGAACGGGATGGGAAGAATGACGACCAACGGTTTCAAATCGCTCGATATGATCGGCGACGTCAGCGGCAAGCGCGTGCTCGTTCGCGAGGATTTGAACGTGCCGATGGCGGACGGCGCGGTGACCGACGATACGCGGTTGCGCGCCACCATCCCGACGGTCACCGAGCTTGCCGACAAGGGGGCGATCGTGCTCGTGCTAGCGCATTTCGGCCGTCCGAAGGGGCAGCGCAATCCCGATATGTCGCTGGCGCTGATCGCCAAGCCCTATAGCCAGGTGCTTGGCCGTCCGGTGCGGTTCATCGATTGGGACGGCGCCGTGGATGCGGTGAAGACGCTTTCGGCCGGCGACATCGCGGTTCTGGAGAATACGCGGTTCTTCGCCGGTGAAGAAAAGAACGATCCGCAAGTCGTTGATCGGTTTGCGGCATTGGGCGACCTCTACGTCAATGACGCCTTCTCGGCCGCGCACCGGGCGCATGCCTCCACCGAAGGGCTGGCGCGCAAGCTGCCGGCCTTCGCCGGGCGAGCGATGGAAGCCGAGCTCACCGCGCTGGAAAAGGCGCTGGGCACGCCCGAACATCCGGTGGCCGCGGTGGTCGGCGGGGCCAAGGTATCGACCAAGCTGGACGTGCTCCAGCATCTCGTCGGCAAGGTCGATCACCTGATCATCGGTGGGGGCATGGCCAACACGTTTCTCGCGGCACGGGGAATCGATGTCGGCAAATCGCTGTGCGAGCACGATCTGACCGCCACCTGCGAAGCCATTCTCGAGGCCGCGGACAAGGCCAATTGCACGGTCCATTTGCCCTATGACGTGGTGGTGGCGAAGGAATTCAAGCCGAATCCGCCCACGCGCACCGTCAACGTGCACGAAGTCGCCGCCGACGAGATGATCCTCGATGTCGGCCCGGCCGCGACCGAAGCGCTGGCCGACGTTTTGAAGACCTGTCGCACATTGGTGTGGAACGGCCCGCTCGGCGCGTTCGAGACCCCGCCGTTCGACATTGCCACGGTCACCCTGGCCAAAACCGCCGCAGCGTTGACTGCGGAAGGCTCGCTGATCTCGGTCGCCGGCGGCGGCGATACAGTGGCCGCGCTCAACCAGGCCGGCGTCGCCGACGATTTCACCTTCGTTTCGACCGCTGGCGGTGCCTTCCTGGAATGGATGGAAGGCCGCGAACTCCCCGGCGTCGCCGCGCTTGAGCGGTAGCGATCAGCTCACCTTCATGCCGGGCGGTGTCGGCTCCCTGAGCAGTGGAACGAGTTGTGCGTTGAGATCATCGAGATCGAACGCTCCCGCCTTGGCGTAGCGAACGACGCCCTCACGATCGATGATATAATTGGTCGGCACGGCGTTGAGGATGTCGTACGGCCCCTTGATATGCCGGATCGGGGTGATGTGCATCACCGCGAACAGCTTTTTGAGCTGATAGAGTTGCAGCGAATCCTCGGTGGTGATCGCAAATACCTTGAGCCCGGTATTGCGCTGCATGTTGTAATAGCCGTCGAGCAGCGGCAGTTCGGTGCGGCAAGGCACGCACCATGTCGCCCAGAAATTGAGCACGATCACATTGCCGCGCAGTTGATCGAGGGTGACCTTGCTCCCGTCGATCAAGGTGAGTTGAAAGGGCGGTGCGGGCTGACCGACGGTCGGCTTGCTCGCCCCGAGAAGCGCGAGCGCGGCGATGCCCAGCGCGGCGCATTTCACGATACGTTTCATGACTTTCCCCCGTTCCGCCCAATCCCCCCCCCGGGATCGGCCGTCGGGGAAATCTGCGCCGATCGTTGGCGCGCGTCAATCGGGGTGGCTGATGCCGCGATCGAACAGCAGGAATACCGTCAGCGTCAGCCCGCCGACCGCGGCGCCGGCGATTGCGCTGGCGGTCCAGCCGCCCGCGCCGTAGCTGGCCGATCCGATCAGCGATCCCGTCGCGCCGACCACGAACATCACCGTCATATAGGCTGAATTAACTCGCGAACGGGCATCCTTCGATAGCGCAAAGATGATCTTCTGGCCCGTGATCTGATTGAGCTGGACGGCGGCATCGATGAGGATCGCGGCGGCAGCGAAGGTGATAACCCTCATCGCCGCGACGGCGGGAATCGCGCCGGCGAAGCCAAGGGTGAGGATCGCAAGCGCGGCAAGGCTGGTCCACCAGCTCAGCCCTTTGTCGGCCATCCACCCGGCCAGCGGGGCCGCCAGCGCGCCGCCTGCGCCAGCGAGCGCGAACAGCGCGACTTCGGTTTGCGAGAAATGGAAGCGGTGCAGCAGCGTCAGCGGCGCCGCTGTCCAGAACAGGTTGAACGCCGCGAACATCATCGCCTGGTAGAACGCCCGCATCCTGAGGGCGCGGCGATCGCGCAATTGCGTGACCGTGGAGCGCAGGATCGCGCCGTAGCCGATCCTGGCATCGGGCGCTCGGCTTGGGCAAAGCACCAACAGCAGCACGCCGATCGCCGCCATCAGCGCGGCGGAGCCGAAGAAGATCGAGCGCCAGCCGATCGCCGCCGCCAGAAAGCTCGCCGCCGGCCGCGCCAGCATGATGCCGGTGAGCAAGCCCGCCATGATGCGGCCGATTACTCGGCCCTGTTGATCCTCCGGCGTCAAATGCGAGGCGAGCGGCAACAGCACCTGCGCGCCGGTGGCGCACACCCCGGTGACGAACGATGCGGCCAGGAATGTCATCGGCCCTTCGGACAGGGCGATGCCGAGGCACGCGACGATCGCGCCGGTGGTGGCGATGAGCGCGAGCCGCTTGTTCTCGAACAGATCGCCGAGCGGCACGACAAGCGCGAGGCCTAGGCCGTAGCCGAGCTGAGTCAGCATCGTGATCATGCCGGCGGAGCGCGGTGAAAGGCCGATTTCAGGCCCAATCGAATCGATGAGCGTCTGCGCGTAATAGAGATTGGCGACCATTGCGCCGCAAGCGACCGCGATCAGCAGGGTGACGGCGCCGGACATTCCGGCGGGATGCTGATGATCGTTCGCTGGCATCGGCGCGAGATACGCTGCGGCGCAGCAAGAACAAGCCCCGACGAAGGTGGATTACCGAATTCGCCGCGTTGCCCGGCGACGCTGCGCTGGCTATCAGGCACGCCATAACCGCCATGCCGAGGGGAGAGCGCATGAATATCGCCGAGATGACCGCGAAGATGGGCGAGGGCAAAGGATTCATCGCCGCGCTTGACCAGTCGGGCGGATCGACCCCCAAGGCGCTGAAGGCGTACGGCATCGAGGACGGCGCCTGGTCGAGCGACGAGGAGATGTTCGCGCTGATCCATGCGATGCGCGTGCGGATCATCACCGCGCCCGCCTTCACCGGGGACAAGGTGCTCGCCGCGATCCTCTTCGAGCGCACGATGGACGGCGCAGCGGACGGCAGGCCGGTGCCGCAGGCGCTCCACGATCGCGGCATCGTGCCGTTCCTGAAGATCGACAAGGGACTGGAGGCGGAGGCCGACGGCGTTCAGCTGATGAAGCCGATCCCCGGGCTCGACGCGCTGCTGGTGCGGGCGAAGGCGCTGGGCGTGTTCGGCACCAAGGAACGCTCGGTCGTCAATCTCGCCAATCGCGACGGAATCGAAAAGATCGTCGCGCAGCAGTTCGAGATCGCCGATCAGGTGGCGGCGCAGGGCATGATGCCGATCATCGAGCCCGAAGTGAACATCAAGAGCCCCGAGCGCGCCGACGCCGACCGCCTGCTCGTCGCCGCGCTC
>JBQCEK010000181.1:0-5668 GCA_051960335.1 Sphingomonas sp. | reverse complement strand
AAGCAGCCGATCACACTTGCTGCCTGGTGGTCGGCGGCGCACACTCTGCGCGCGCATCCCAGGGGTGCATGGACCTTCTCCGGCTCATCGCACCCCGATCGGCGCGATTGGGTGCAACCGGTCAAGTCAGGCTTTCAGCAGCGCAATTTTATGGGGATGAATGGCTCGGACTATGGCGGCGGCACGCCCGTATCGGTGGTGTGGCGGCCCGATGTCGGGCTTGCGGTCGGGCATGTCGAGCGGGTGCCGAAGCTGATCGCCTTGCCGGTGGCGTCACAGCCGGGCGGCACTCGGATCGCGCTCGAAGGCGATCAGCCGATCGTGCTCGCCCCCGGCGAGACGGTGACGTTGCCAGAGACCTTCATCATGGCGCATCCCGGCGACCATTTCGCCGCGCTCGACACCTATCGCCGGATCATGGCCGAGCGTGGGCTCGCGGCGCCGCCGATCCCGGCGTCGAGCTACGAGCCGATCTGGTGCGCTTGGGGCTATGAGCGCAGTGTCACGCCGGCGCAGGTTTACGGCACGCTCGACAAGGCGAAGTCCGTCGGTTGCGCTTGGGCGGTGCTCGACGACGGTTGGCAGAAATCGGTCGGCGACTGGGTCGCAGACACGCATCGCTTCCCGGGCGGGGATGCCGACGTCAAGGCGATGGCCGATCGCATCAAGACCTATGGCATGCGCCCCAAGTTGTGGATTTCACCGCTGTCGGCGGCGCCGGCAAGCGATCTGATGCGCGACCATGCCGACATGCTGCTGCTCGACGCCAGCGGTAGCGCGCAGAATGTCAGCTGGTGGAACAGCTATACCCTGTGCCCCGCCTATCCGCCGACGATCGAGTATTTCAAGCAGGTCACGCGGCGGATCATCGGCGAGTGGGGCTATGAGGGCCTGAAGATCGACGGGCAGGATCTGAACGGCGTCGCGCCCTGCTACAACCCGGCGCACAACCATGCGCGGCCCGAAGAATCGGTCGAGAAGCTGCAGGATTTCTGGAAGGCGATCTACGACACCGCCATCGGCATCAACCCCGACGCCAATATCGAAATCTGCCCGTGCGGCGATTCGTTCGCGTTCTTCAACATTCCGGGGATGAACAACACGCCGGCCTCCGATCCAGAATCGTCGTGGCAGGTTCGGCTCAAGGGCAAGACCTTCAAGGCGATGATGGGTCCGTCGGCGCCGTTCACCGGCGACCACGTCGAGCTGAGCGACGGCGGCGACGATTTCGCCTCGACCTACGGCATTGGCGGCATCCTCTCGACCAAGTTCACTTGGCCCAAGGACAGTGAGCACACCACCGATCCCTTGCCACCCGGCGGCTTTGTGCTGACGCCGGCGAAGGAGCGGCTGTGGCGCCAGTGGATCGCGCTTTACGCCAAGAACATGCTGTCGAAGGGTGAGTATCTCGGCACACTCTATGACATCGGCTTTGACAAGCCCGAGGGGCACGCGGTCGCCGCGGGCGGCAAGCTGCATTACGCCTTCTACGCCAAGAGCTGGAACGGCCCGATCGAGCTGCGCGGGCTCGGCGAGGGTCGCTACGCGCTGACCAACAGCTTCACCGGCGCTGCGATGGGGACCGCCAGCGCCGCCGACAACCGTATCACCGCCACATTCGACCGCTTCCTCGTCATCGAGGCCGCCCCCGCAGGAGACGCCGCATGACTGCTACCCCCGCCCCCGCCCCCGCCAGCCGTGCCTGGCTAATCAATGCGCTGATCACCGTCGTCCTCTGGGGGATCTGGGGCGCATTCTCCGATCAGTCGGCCAAGCACGGGTTTCCCGACACTTTAGTCTATTGCGTCTGGGCGCTGACGATGATCCCGCCGGCGTTCATCGCCCTGCGCGCCGCGAACACGAAGCTGGAGACCAGCCGGCGCGCGATCGCCTATGGCATGGCGATCGGACTGCTCGGTGCGGGTGGGCAGATGGTGCTGTTCTACGCCATCACGCGCGGGCCGGCCTATCTGATATTCCCGATCATCTCGCTGTCGCCGCTGGTGACGATCATCATGTCGTTCGCCTTGCTCGGCGAGCGCACCGGCAAGCTCGGCGTGCTCGGCATCGTGCTGGCGCTGATCGCTCTCCCTATCTTCAATTACGCGCCGGCCGACGGCGCCTCGACGAGCGGATCGGCCTGGTTCGTCCTCGCGCTGATCGTCATGATGTGCTGGGGCGTGCAGGCCTATTTCATGAAATCGGCCAACAACCACATGTCGGCCGAGGGCATCTTCTTCTACATGATGATCGCCGGGCTGCTGCTGGTGCCGGTCGCCTGGCTGCTGACCGATCGATCGCATCCGATCAACTGGGGCTGGAGCGGCCCCGGCCTCGCAGCGGGCATCCAGGTGTTGAATGCGATCGGCGCGCTGACATTGGTGTTCGCATTCCGCTACGGCAAGGCGATCATCGTCGCGCCGCTCAGCAACGCTGGCGCCCCGCTCGCTACCGCGATCATCTCGCTGATCGCGCTTGGGGTGATGCCGGGAACGCTGAAGATTATCGGGCTGCTGCTGGCGCTCGCCGCTTCGGTCATGCTCGCAATCGAGCCCGACGCGGCCGACGACACGCTCGATGCCCCCACCCAAACTGCAACAGTCTAAATTTCATTATGCATCATTTTATTGTGTTTCGTTTTCTTTCCTTGTATCCCGTCGGTGAGTTCAAGGAGTATCCATGAAAGCAATTCGCGACCTCATCGCCCGGCACAAGGGGGGCGAGCGCGTCGGCATCACCTCGGTCTGTTCGGCGCATCCGCTGGTGATCGAGGCGACGCTGCGCCACGCGCTCGCGCATGAAACGCCGCTCGCGCTGATCGAGGCGACCTCGAACCAGGTCAATCAGGACGGCGGCTATACCGGCATGAAGCCGGCCGATTATCGCGACTTCGTTTGGGCGATCGCCGACCGCGTCGGCTTCCCGCGGGAGCGGCTGGCGCTGGGCGGTGATCATCTCGGACCCAATGCATGGACGAAGCTCCCGGCTGACGAGGCGATGGCCAAGGCCGAGGTGATGGTCGCCGATTATGTCGCCGCCGGATTCGGCAAGATTCACCTCGATTGCTCGATGAGCTGCGCCGACGATCCCGTGCCGCTGCCCGAACGCACCATCGCCGAGCGCGCCGCGCGCCTGTGCACCGCTGCCGAGGCCGCCTATTTGGGAGACCCCGCTGACGCGCCGAGCTACATCATCGGCACCGAAGTCCCGGTTCCCGGCGGCGCGGCGGAGGATTTGGACGAGCTCGCCCTCACCACGCCCGACGCCGCGATCGCGACGATCGACATGCACCGTAATCTGTTCGCCGAGCAGGGTCTGAGCAACGCCTGGGACCGAGTGATCGCCACCGTCGTCCAGCCCGGCGTCGAGTTCGATCACGATAAGGTGGTCGATTACGTCCCGGCAAGGGCGACGGCGTTGAGCGCGGCCATCGAGCCAGTCGATCACATCGTCTACGAGGCACATTCGACCGATTATCAGACCCCTGCGGCGCTCGCGGCGCTGGTTCGCGATCATTTCGCCGTCCTCAAGGTCGGTCCCGGCGTCACCTTTGCGCTGCGTGAGGCCTTATGGGCGCTCGACGCGATCGAACGCGAGCTGCTGCCGGCGGAGACCCGCGCCAATCTGCGCGACGTGACCATCGCGCGGATGCATGCCGCGCCGGCCAACTGGTCGAAATATTATCATGGGGCAGCCGCGGCGCTCGATTTCCAGCTCAATTACAGCTTCAGCGACCGCATCCGCTATTATTGGCCCGACCCGGAAATCGTGGCTGCGCAGGACAAGCTGTTCGCCAATCTGCGCACACATGTGCCGCCGTTGCCGCTCGTCAGCCAGTACCTTCCCATTGCCTTCGCTACGCATCGCGCCGGTCGCATCACGCTCGACCCGGTCGATCTGGTGATCGCCCATATCGACGCGACGCTCGACGCCTATCACGGAGCCTGCCACCCCAATGTCTGACCTTCTTTCGGTCTCCCCCGCCAAGGCGGACGGCGCTGAGCCCTGGACGCGACGCGAAATCCTGCAGCAGCCCGATACGTTGCGCGCAACGCACGCGCTGCTCGCCGGGCAGCGCGGCTCGATCGAGGCATTCCTGGCGCCCCTGCTCGCCAAGCCCGACCTGCGCATCATGCTGGCCGGCGCGGGCACCTCTGCATTCATCGGCGAATGCCTCGCCGCAACGCTCACGCGCGGCACCGGGCGGTGCGTCGAGGCGGTCGCCACCACCGACATCGTCAGCGCGCCTGATCTCTACCTGAAGAGCGATACGCCGACGCTGGTCGTCTCGTTCGGTCGTTCGGGCAATAGCCCGGAAAGCATCGCCGCCGTAGAGCTGGTCGATGCGCGGGTTAGCGACGCGCATCACCTGATCATCACCTGCAACGCCGATGGCGCGCTGGCCAAGCGCGCCGGCAATGACGCCTATGTCGTGACGCTGCCCGAAGCGACGCACGATCGCGGCTTTGCCATGACCTCAAGCTTCTCGGCGATGATGTATGCCGCGCTGGCGATCTTTTCCGGCATTCAAGGTTGCGATGCGCGCATCGAACCGATTGCCGAAGCGGTGGCCGGGGCGCTGGAGACAGTCGAGCTGCGAATGGCGAAGCTAGCCGCACGCGAGTTCCGGCGTGTCGTCTATCTCGGCAGTGGGCCGTTCCAAGGGCTGGCGCGCGAGGCGGCGCTGAAGCTGCTCGAGCTGACCGATGGCGCAACCGCGACGATGTTCGATTCGACGCTCGGTTTTCGTCACGGGCCGAAGACCTTCGTCAATCGGGACACGCTGATCGTGGTGTTTGTCTCCAACGATCCGCTGACCCGCGCCTATGATCGCGACATGATCGAGGAATTGCGCAAGGATGATGTCGCCGGCGCCGTCTTGGTTGTATCGGCGCAGGGCGAGATCGGCGACACCGTCGCGGTGCGCGGGCTGGAAAGCGCCGCCGACAGCGACCTGCTGTTCCCCTACATCATCCCGGCGCAGCTTTTCGCGCTGCACGCGTCGCTCGACCGCGGTTTGACGCCCGACACGCCCAACAAGGCCGGGACGGTCAACCGCGTCGTACAGGGCGTGCGTATCTACTCGACCGCGGCATGAGCCAGTCACGCTATTTCCTTGGCGTCGATGGCGGCGGGACGAAGACCGAATTCGTCTGCATCGATGAAGGAGGTGCGGTCGTCGCTCGCCAAATCGAGGGCACGACCTACCATCTTCAAGTCGGCCTCGATGGCGCCGTCCACGCATTGGAAGCAGGGATCGCCGGCATCTGCGCGCAGCTTGATATCGCGCGGACCGACCTCGCCTATGTTTTCTTCGGCCTTCCCGCTTATGGCGAGGATGCCGCGATCGACCCCCAGCTCGATCGGCATTGCGCCCGTCTGCTCGGCCATGATCGCTATCGCTGTGGCAACGACATGATTTGCGGGTGGGCCGGCTCGCTGGCGTGCGCCGATGGCATGAACCTAGTCGCCGGCACCGGATCGATCGGCTATGGCGAGCGCCAGGGCAAGGCAGCGCGCGTCGGCGGCTGGGGCGAAGTGTTCAGCGACGAGGGCTCGGCCTATTGGATTGCGATCCAGGGCCTCAACGCCTTCACGAAGATGAGCGACGGGCGCCTGCCGAAGGGGCCGCTGCATGAGGCGCTCCGCCAGCGGCTCGGCCTCGACA
>JBQCEK010000180.1:0-5144 GCA_051960335.1 Sphingomonas sp. | reverse complement strand
TTGCTGGCACCGATCGCATTGAACGCGATGCCGCGCTTCTTCATCACCGGCGGCAAATGCACCTTGATTGCGTCGGGCTGGCGCCAGCCGATCGCGACCCAGGGGTTTGAAGGCACGAACCAGAAGTTTTCGGATTCGCCGAGCAGGGTGACGCGGGCACGCTCGCCGAGCAGCTCGCGAATCTCATAGGCGGCGATCGTGCCGCCCAACCCAGCCCCCAGAACAACGATATGCGGCGTCGCCATAATTCCCTCTCCGTGTAAATACGGGTATCGAAATATATATTAAGACGTATATACGATATACGCAATTGAACGGAGCGGCTGGATGTTGGGATGGAACGAGGGGAGCGACGGAGCGCTCGCGACGACGGTGCCGGCATGCACCTTGTCCCGTGGCGTTGGAAATACGCAGTTCGCCGGAGGCCGGGCGTGAAGGCGGTTCCGTTTTGGGGGATCGCGGCGTTGCTTGTGACGCCGCTTGCCGGATGCGGCGACAACGCCGCGACCACCGAGGCTAATCAGACCGCGGCTGCGGGGCCGCGTCTGCGGCTTGCGATAGTCGAGACGTCCGAATGGAAGGAAGTCAGCGCCGAAGTCGCCACTGTCGATCAGGCGCAGGTGCTCGCGCGGATTCCCGGAATCTTGACGACGTTGACGGTGCGGGCGGGCGACCGGGTATCGAAGGGCCAGACGATCGGACGGATCGTCGACAGCCAGCTTCCCTATCAAAGCGGCGCCTATGCCGCTCAGGCCGCTGCCGCGCAGGCGCAGGCGGTTCAGGCGCAAAGCGATCTCGCTCGAACAAAATTCCTCTACGATAACGGCGTTTACGCCAAGGCCAGGCTGGATCAGGCGCAGGCGGCGGCGAACGCGGCCAACGCGCAGATCCGTGCAGCGCGCGCGCAACAGTCGGCGGTCAACGCCGTCGCGGGGCAGGGGGCCGTCGTCGCGCCAAGCGCGGGGCGGGTGCTTGTCGCGAATGTGCCTGTCGGATCGCCTGTCGCGCCGGGCACATCCTTGGCGACGATCACGTCGGGGCCGGTGGTGCTTCGGCTGACTCTGCCCGAGTCGCTGGCCGGAACGGTCCATGCCGGCACGCGGGTGATAACCACCGGTTTGGGCGTGGCTGATGGTCACGGCGCCATTACCAAGGTCTATCCATCGGTGCAGGCCGGGCAGATCAGCGCTGACGCCACGGTGCCGGGCATCGATGACACGCTGATCGGGCGGCGAGTCGCCGCGCGGATCGAAATCGGCAAACGGCAGGCGCTCCTCGCCCCGAAGGGGTTCGTAACGACTCGCTACGGGATCGATTACGTCACCGTGCTGGCGAAGGACGGCGCGACATCCACGGTGCCGGTGCAGACCACGCCATCGAGTGAAGCCGGCAAGATCGAGATCCTGTCCGGCGTCGGCCCCGGCGATACGCTGATCGAGACGAAATCATCATGACGCTGGGCATTTCCGGGCGGCTGACGCGCGCCACGATCAATTCACCGCTCACGCCGCTGATGTTGCTGGCGGCGATCCTCGTCGGGCTGCTTTCGACGATCACCATCGCGCGCGAGGAAGAACCGCAGATCAGCGTTCCGATGGTCGATATTCAGGTCGCCGCGCCGGGTCTTTCGGCCAGCGACGCCATCGAACTGGTCGGGAAGCCGCTCGAAACCATCGTCAAGAGTGTCAGCGGGGTCGAGCACGTCTATACGCAAGCCGAAGACAATGGCGTGATGGTCACGGCCCGCTTCGTCGTCGGCGCCGATCCGGAGACCGCGATCACGCGGATCGACGAGAAGATCCAGGCGAATATCGATCGGATTCCGGTCGGCATTCCGCCGCCCAAGATCACGGTACGCGGCATCAACGACGTCGCGGTGACGGTGCTGACGCTAACGCCCAAGCCGAATGCCCCGGGGCAATGGACGGATCAGGCGCTCTATGAACTCGCCGGTCGATTGCGCACCGAGATCGCCAAGGTCGATGATGTCGGGCTGACCTTCATCACCGGCGGCCAGCGCGAGGCGATCCGGATCGCGCCGGATCCGGCCAAGCTGGCGCTTTATCAAGTGCCGCTCGACAGTGTGATCAACGCCGCGGAACAGGCCAATCGTGCGTTCCCGGTGGGCATGGTCCGCGAGAACGGCGAGGCAGTCTCCGTCACCGCGGGTCAGACGCTGGACAGCGCAGCGCAGGTCGGCATGCTGACGGTGCGTTCGGTGACCGGGGCGCCGGTCTATCTGCGCGATGTCGCCACCGTCACCCAAGGGCCGCAGCAGAACCAGGCGCGTGTCTGGCGCTGGGCGAAGGATGGCGACTCATGGCATATGGCGCCAGCCGTCAGCATCGCCATCGCCAAGCGGGCCGGCGCCAACGCGGTGACCGTCTCCGCCGCGATCGAGCATCGCGTCAAGGCGCTCGAAGGCACGCTGATCCCGGACAGCGTTCACGTCGCCGTCACCCGCAACTACGGCGAGACGGCGAACGAAAAGGCCAATGAACTGCTCTTCCACCTCGCGCTGGCGACGGTGTCGATCGTCATTCTGATCGGCTTTGCGATCGGCTGGCGAGAGGCGGCGGTGACCGCGGTGGTGATCCCGACGACGATCCTGCTCACCATGTTCGCGTCGAAGATCATGGGCTTCACGATCAACCGCGTCAGCCTGTTCGCGCTGATCTTCTCGATCGGCATTCTCGTCGATGACGCGATCGTGATGATCGAAAACATCGCCCGGCACTGGGCGATGAACGATGATCGTTCGCGAACCGAGGCGGCGATCGAGGCCGTCGCCGAAGTCGGCAACCCGACGATCATCGCAACGATGACGGTCATCGCGGCGCTGGTGCCGATGCTGTTCGTATCGGGCATGATGGGGCCGTATATGGCGCCGATCCCGATCAACGCCTCGGCGGCGATGATCTTCTCCTTCTTCGTCGCGGTAATCATCGCACCGTGGCTGATGATCCGCTTCGCTCGATCGGCGCTGTCCGAAGGGCACGGACACGATAGCGCGCATGGCGGCAAGCTGGGCCAGCTCTATGCGCGTGTAGCGGGGCGTGTGATCGCCACGAAGCGCAGCGCGCGCAATTTCCTGATCGGCGTGGGCGTCGCGACCATCGTCGCCTGCTCGATGTTCTATTTCGAGGCGGTGACGGTGAAGCTGCTACCGTTCGACAACAAGTCGGAGCTGCAGCTCGTCGTCGATATGCCGGAAGGGACCAGTCTGGAGGTGACCTCTCGCATGCTCGAACAGGTCGCTGCCGTCACGCGGACGATGCCCGAGGTGCGGTCGATGGAGGCCTATGCCGGCACGTCCGCCCCGTTCAATTTCAATGGCCTGGTCCGGCATTATTTCCTTCGCGACAAGCCGTGGATGGGCGATCTGATGGTCACGCTCGCGCCCAAGGGCGACCGGTCACGCAACAGCCATGCGATCGCTGTGGCGCTGCGCGACAGGCTGAAGTCGATCGCTTTGCCGCCCGATGGATCGATCAAGGTCGTCGAAACGCCGCCTGGGCCGCCCGTTCTCGCTACGCTGCTTGCCGAAATTTACGGCCCGGATGAGGCGACCCGGCGCGCCACCGCGGTGCAGCTCGAAAAGATCTTCAAGCGCATTCCCTATATCGTGGACGTCGATAACAGCTTCGGCGTGCCCCAGCCGGAAATGCGCCTGGTGCCCGATCGTGCGAAGCTCGATCAGTACGGGCTCTCGCAGCGCCAGCTGTTCGACAGTATCGGCGCGCTGATGGGCGACAAGACGGTCGGCTATGCGCCGCAGGGAAATGGCCGCGATCCGCTACCGATCGAAATTACGCTCGAACAATCAAACCGCACCTGGTCCCAATCCCTCGCCGCCACACCGGTGGCGGTGACGCAGGGGCCGGGGGGGCCGCAATTGATCGAGCTTGGGCAAGTCGTCGATGCAACGATGGCGAAGGGGGGCCAGACGATTTTCCGACGGGACGGCCGCGGTGCGACGATGGTCACCGCGGAGCTCGCTGGGCGATATGAAGCCCCGATCTACGGCATGATCGCCGTCGACAAGGCGGTGAAGCGATACGACTGGAAGGCGCACGGGCTGGAGCAGCCCAGGATCAGCCTTCACGGCCAACCCGACGATGAAACGCACACCACCCTGTTGTGGGACGGCGAGTGGGAAATCACCTGGGTTACCTTCCGCGACATGGGCGCGGCCTTCATGGTCGCCTTGCTGGCGATTTACGTATTGGTGGTCGGTCAATTCAGGAGCTTCAAACTGCCGCTGGTGATCCTGACGCCGATACCTCTGACGCTAATCGGGATTGTTCTTGGCAATATGCTGTTCTGTGCGCCTTTAACTGCCACGTCGATGATCGGGTTCATTGCGCTTGCCGGGATCATCGTGCGCAATTCTATCCTGCTGGTCGATTTCATCCGCCACGCCCGGCACCCCGAGAAGTCGTTGCGTGACACGTTGCTGGAAGCCGGAATGATCCGCTTCAAGCCGATCGCGTTGACCGCTGCGGCGGCGATGATCGGCGCGGCGGTCATCCTCACCGATCCGATTTTCCAGGGGTTGGCGATCTCGCTGCTATTCGGCCTTGCGTCGTCGACCTTGCTGACGGTGCTGGTGATTCCGGCGATTTATGTGGTCTTGCGCGACGACGGCCGACCAGTAACGGTTCAAGCATGAAGCAGAACAACCCCCTCGACAAGCTGCGCGATCACGCGACGGATGCTGCCGCGACGCTGCGGATCCTCGCCAATCCGGATCGTTTGCTGATGCTTTGCCGAATGAGCGCCGGCGAGGTGTCGGTCGGCGAGCTGGTCGATCTGACGGGGCTGGCCCAGCCCACCGTCTCGCAGCATCTGTCGGTGCTGCGGGAGGCGGGGGCCGTGGCCCCGCGCGCCGAAGCGCAGACTCGGTTCTACCGGATTGCGGACGAACAGGTGACGGCGATCATCGATGCCCTGTGCCGTGTCTATGGTTCGGAGAAATAGGGAGCTGACGATGGATCAGATAATCGTCTGCGGCGCATGTCGTGCTCTCAACAAGGTTCCGGCCGCGCGGCTCGCCGATGCGCCCAAATGCGCGAAATGCGGCATGCCCCTGCTGACCGGCAAGCCGGCCGCGGCCGATCAGCAACTGTTTGACAGGTTGATTT
>JBQCEK010000179.1:0-8347 GCA_051960335.1 Sphingomonas sp. | reverse complement strand
TTCGAGTGGTCGTACGGCTTCTCCAAGCGGTTCGGCATCCACTACACGGATTTCGAGACCCAGCAGCGCATCCCCAAGCTCAGCGCCGCCTGGTATCGCGAAGTCATCAAACGCAACACGGTGGTGTAACGCCGGGCCCGGCGGCTCAGGCGTCGATGCTGGTGCCCAGCGCCGCGTTGACCAGCCCGCCATCGACCGTGATCGTGTCGCCGACGACATAGTCGCCGGCGCGCGACGCGAGGTAGATCGCGGCGCCCGCCATATCCTCGTCGACGCCGATCCGGCCCGCGGGAATGCCCTTGGCGACCTCCGCACCGTGATCACGCGCGGCGCGGTTCATCTCGCTGGCGAACGCCCCCGGGGCGATCGAGGTGACGTTGATGTGATCGCGCACCAGCCGCGCCGCCATCCTCTTGGTGAGATAGATCAGCGCCGATTTCGAGGCGTGGTAGCTATATGTTTCCCACGGATTGAGCCGCTGCCCGTCGATCGAGGTGATGTTGATCACCTTCGCCGGCCGTCCGGCCGAACCGGCGGCCTTCAGCGCATCGAACAGCGCCTGGGTGAGGAAGAACGGCGATTTGACGTTCAGATCCATCACCTTGTCCCAGCCTTTTTCCGGGAACAGCTCGAACGGCTCGCCCCAGGCAGCGCCGGCGTTGTTCACCAGCACGTCGAGCTTCGCCTCATGCTCGGCGAATTGCGCCGCGAGCGCCTTGCAGCCCGGCACGGTCGATACGTCCTGCGGCAGGGCGATGCATTTCTCGCCCAGCTCTTTGGCCGTTTCGAAACAGGCATCGGCCTTGCGCGACGAGATATAGACGGTCGCGCCCTGCGCGATGAAGCCGGCCGCGATCATCTTGCCGATCCCGCGCGACCCGCCGGTGACGAGCGCGACGCGGCCATCGAGGCGGAACAGGTTGGTGGTGTCCATGAAATTTCTCCTGAGACTGTCATTTCAGCAAAAGCCGAAGTGACGGCGTAATGCCTATCCCCCGCGCTTGATCGTCTCGCGCGCGATGATGAGTTGCTGAATCTGGCTGGTGCCTTCGTAGATACGGAACAGCCGCACGTCGCGGTACAGCCGTTCGATCCCGTAATCAGCGATATAGCCGGCGCCGCCGAAGATCTGGACCGCCCGGTCGGCGACGCGGCAGACCATTTCGGAAGCATAATATTTCGCCGCCGCCGATTCCATCACGACATCCCTGCCGAGATCCTTCGCCGCGGCGGTTTCCAGCACCAGCGCGCGCGCCGCCAGCGCCTCTGTCTTCGAATCGGCGATCATCGCCTGGATCAACTGATGCTCGGCGATCGGCTTGCCGAATTGATGGCGGGTCGAGGCATAAGCGACACAATCGGCGATCAGCCGCTCGGCGACCCCGACGCAGACCGCCGAAATATGCAGCCGCCCGCGATCGAGCACGCGCATCGCGATCTTGAACCCCTCGCCTTCCGCGCCGAGCCGATTGGCCGCCGGCACTGGCGTTTCGTCGAAATTGACGTCGGCGACCTTGGCGCCCTTCTGCCCCATCTTCTTCTCGGGCTCGCCCACCGATACGCCCGGCAGGTCGCGCGGCACCAGGAAAGCGGAGACGCCCTTGCCCCCCGGCGCATCGCCGGTGCGCGCCATCACGGTGAACAGATCGGCCTTGTCGGCATTGGTGATATACCGCTTGGTGCCGGACAGCCGATAGACATCGCCGTCGCGCACCGCGCGCGTCTTCACGCTGCCCGAATCGCTGCCCACATCAGGCTCGGTCAGCGCGAAGCTGGTGACGATGTCGCCACTGGCGATCTTCGGCAACCACTCGGCCTTTTGCGCATCGGATCCCGCCATCACCAGCCCCTGGCTGCCGATCCCGACATTGGTGCCGAAGCTCGATCGGAACGCCGGCGTGGTTCGCCCGAGCTCGATCGCCACGCGCACCTCCTCGGCCATCGTCAGGCCAAGCCCGCCATAAGCCTCGTCGATCGAAAGGCCGAACAGGCCGAGATCGCGCATTTCTCGCAGGATTTCGTCGGGAATCGCGTCGTCCGCCTCCACCTGCGCCTCGAGCGGCCGCAAACGCTCCGTCACGAAACGCCGCACCGTCTCGATCAGCGCATCGAAGGTTTCGGGATCGAGCGCCATGCCATCCTCTCCGGCTTTGCTGCAGGGTCGTCGTCCTGTTAGCCAGTCGCGACCGCCAAGCCAAACCCGAAATTCCAAAGCGATGGATTGACGGTCGCAAACCCCATACTATGGTCGTCAAAAATAATGTCAGGAGAGAATATGCGCTTTTCAGGCAAGCGTGCGGTCGTGACCGGCGGCGCAGCGGGCAGCGGCCGCGCGACCGCGCTCAGGCTCGCAGAGGAAGGCGCGTCGGTGATCGTCGGCGATATCGACGCGGCGGGCGGCCAGGAGCTGGCCGACACCTCGAACGGCCGCATCACCTTCCAGCGCACCGACGTGACTCGGGCCGAGGAAATCGAAGCGCTCGTCACCGCGGCCGATGCCGCCGGCGGCCTCGACATTCTGTTCAACAACGCCGGGGCCGGCGGCGCGCGCGAGACGATCGACGCCATCAGCCCGGAGGATTGGGACCGCACGCAAGCGCTGTTGCTGCGTTCGGTCGCGCTTGGCATTCGCTATGCGGCGCCGTTGATGGCGAAGCGCGGCGGCGGCGCGATCATCAACACGTCCAGCGTTTCGGCGCTCGGCTCGGGCTATGCGCCGACCGCCTATTCGACGGCCAAGGCGGGCGTGCTGCACCTGACGAAAATGGCCGCCGCCGATCTCGCGCGGCACCATATCCGCGTCAACGCGGTCGTGCCCGGCTTCATCGCCACCAACATCTTCGCCGCCTCGCTCGGCATCGAAGGCGAAAAGCGCGACATGGCCAATGCCGCGATCGCCGGCATGGCCGGGCAGGCGCAACCGATCCAGCGCACCGGACGATCCGAAGACATCGCCGCCGCCGTCGCCTTCCTCGCCAGCGACGACGCCTCGTTCGTCACCGGCACGCACATCCTGGTCGATGGCGGGCTGACGATCGGCCCGCGACACAGCTGGGATCCCAACATGCCATCACTGTTCGCGGCGCTCGAGCACCTCACGGCGTGAGCGCGGCCAGGCCGCTGGCGCCAGCTGCGCGCCGCGTCTCGCGGCCGACCACGCTCGCCTACGCGTCCGGCGCGATCGCTTACGGGATCAAGGATTCGGGCTTCGGCACCTTCCTGCTGCTGTTCTACAATCAAGTGATCGGCGTCGCGCCGGAAACGGTGGGGCTGATCATCATGGCCGCGCTGGTGCTCGATGCGTTCATCGATCCCGCGGTCGGCGCGCTGTCCGATCGCACGCGTGGGCGCTGGGGGCGAAGGCATCCGTGGATGTATGCCTCGGCGCTGCCGATCGGGATCGGCTGGCTGTTGCTGTGGCATCCCCCGCACCTCTCCCCCGCGCTGACCGGGCTGTGGCTGTTCGTCACCGCCGTGATCGTGCGCAGCGCCGTCTCCTGCTACGAAGTGCCTTCGCAAGCGCTGACCCCGGAGCTGACCGGCGATTACGACGAACGGACCAGGATCACGGCGTGGCGCTATCTGCTCGGCTGGGCCGGCGGCCTGCTGATGATGCTGCTTGCCTACCGCGTGTTTCTGGCGCCGACGCCGGGCTATCCCAACGGGCTGCTTCGCGGCGCCGGCTACAGCGAGATGGCGGTCTGCGCCGCGGTGCTGATGGTCGGCGCGATCCTGCTCTCCGCGCTCGGCACGCACCATGAGATCAAGCGGTTGCCCAAGCCGGTGATCGAGCGGCAGAGCATAGGCGGCCATTTCCGCGAACTGGGCGAGACGATGAAGAACCGCGCCTTCGTGGTGCTGATGCTCGCCGGGCTTGCCGCCTACACCAATCAGGGCATCAGCTATGCGATGGCCAATTACATGTATTCCTATGTCTGGCAGCTGGGGCCGTCGCTGACGGTGATTCCGTTCGTGCTGCTGGCGGGGGTGCTGATCGCCTTCGCCGCCGCGCCTATCATCGGGCGCTATGGCAGCAAGCCCAGTGCTGCCGTGTTCGCCACACTCACGGGCACGATCGTGCAAATGGCGCCGTATATCCTGCGCTTGCTCGGTGCGTTTCCCGAGCCGGGCGACCCGGCGCTGCTGCCGCTCTATTTCGGCTTCATCATCGCCAGCAACGCGCTGATCGTCTCCGGCTTTATCCTCGGCGCTTCGATGATGGCGGACGTCGTTGAGGAATCGGAGGCGCGCACGGGCCGCCGATCCGAAGGCGTGTTCTTCGCCGGATCGTTCTTCGTCCAGAAATGCACCTCGGGGATCGGCATCTTCATCGCGGGCGCGATGCTCGGCCTTGCGCATTTCCCCGCCAAGGCGACGCCGGGCGGCGTGCCGATCGCCACCATCGATCGGCTGACGCTCATCTACATCGTCATTTACCTGACGCTGGGCGCGATCGCCGCGTTCTGTTTCACGCGCTTCCCGTTCGGTCGCGCCGAGCACGAAGCGCGGCTGGCGCGCATGGCGGCCAGCGCCGAAGCGGAAGGCGCGCCGCATTCGCCCTAGCCGCCTGCGCCGCGCGACCCCCATGACTTTCGCGCCGCGCGCCGCTAGGGTCAGCCGCACACCAGATTCCTTGCCGACAGGTTGCCGCCGCCCCATGCGTTTCCCGTTCTTCGCCGCCCTCGCCCTCGCCGTTTCGCTCGCCGGTTGCCACGGCCTCGAAAAATCGCCCGGCAACGCGACAGAAGTCGCCGCCACGCCCATCCCGCCGATCCTGCTGACGCCGGAAGCGCAGGACGTGCACAGCTACGCCAACCCACGCGAGGCGCGCGTCACGCATGTCGCGCTCGATCTGCAGGCCAATTTCGTCGATCATGTCCTCGCCGGCACGGCAACGCTCGACGTCGCGGCGTCGGCAGGCGCGCACAAGATCGTGCTCGACACCGCTCATCTGACCATCCGTTCCGTCACCGATGGCGCGGGCAACGCGCTCAATTACCAGCTCGGCGCCAGCGATCCGATCCACGGCGCGCCGCTGACCATCCAGCTGGGCGCTGCGCGGACTATCGCGATCACCTATCAGACCGCGCCGGACGCCAAGGCGCTGCAATGGCTGAAGCCCGAGCAGACGCTGGGCAAGAAGCTGCCCTTCATGTTCAGCCAGGGCGAACCGATCCTCAACCGAAGCTGGATCCCGACGCAGGACAGCCCCGGTATCCGCCAGACCTGGGATGCCAAGATCACCGTGCCCGAAGGCATGAACGTGGTGATGAGCGGGGCGCGCGAGTCTGCGCTTGGCGCGCTCGCCGCGGGGGATCGCCGCACCTTCACCTATACGATGGACAAGCCCGTCCCGCCGTATCTGATCGCGCTGGCGATCGGCGATCTGCGTTTCAAGGCGATCAGTGACAATACCGGCGTGTGGGCGGAGCCGGCGATGGTCGACAAGGCGGCGGACGAATTCGCCGATCTGCCGCGCTTCCTGGAAGCCGCGCAGGATCTGTACGGTCCGTATCGCTGGGGCCGCTACGATCTGCTGATCCTGCCGCCGAGCTTTCCCTATGGCGGCATGGAAAACCCGATGCTGACCTTCGTCACGCCCACCGCGATCGCCGGGGACCGCAGCCTCGTCAGCCTCGCCGCGCACGAGCTGGCGCACAGCTGGTCGGGCAATCTCGTCACCAATGCGACGTGGAACGACTTCTGGCTCAACGAAGGCTTCACCACCTATGCCGAGGGTCGGATCATGGAGCAGGTTTACGGCGAGGATCGCGAGGCGATGGAGCAGGACCTGATGTGGTCCGACCTGCAGGATACGATCAAGCAGCTCGGCGGGCCCAAATCGCCGATGACCAAGCTGCACGTCGATATTCCCGCCTCGCAGAACCCCGACGATGGCATGACGCAGATCGCCTATGACAAGGGCGCCGAACTGCTGATGACGATCGAAAAGGCGGTCGGCCGTGAGAAGTTCGACGCGTGGCTGAAGGGCTATTTCGATCGCGACGCCTTCAGCCCGCAGACCAGCGCTGGCCTATTGAAGGACATGCGCGAAACGCTGTTCAAGAACGACGAAGCCGCCGCCCGGAGGATCGGGCTGGAACAATGGATTTATCAGCCGGGCGTGCCGGCCAATGCGATCCATGTCAGATCCGAGGCATTCGAGGAGATCGACGCAGCCGCCAAGGCGTTTGCGAAAAAGGGCGACATCACCGCAGTACCCACCGACATGGTGACCCAGGAATCGATCCGCTTTCTGAACGACCTCCCCCGCACGATCGGCATCGCCAAGCTGACCGCGCTCGACAATCAGTTCCACTGGAACGCGACGGGCAACAGCGAGATCCGCTTCGCTTGGCTTTCGCTGGCGCTGGCCAATCATTATCCGCCCGCCGATCAATCCGCCGAAGACTTCCTGACCGGGCAGGGCCGGCTGAAGTTCGTCGAGCCGCTCTACACGCTGTTGATGCAGCAGACCGGTTGGGGCCCGCCGCTCGCGAAGCAGATCTATGCCGAGGCGCGGCCGGAATATCACCCGGTCACGCAGGCGGCGATCGATTCGATCGTCGGCTGGTCGGGCACGCCGGCGGCGGCGAATTGACCAGATCAACCGTTTGTCGTCGGTGATTCGCGGGTTAAAAAAGCCCTAAAAATCAGCCATTCCTGCGAGTTGATCCGCGGGTCACCGCCGTCGAAACACGGTTCGTCCCGAAAGGTTCCATTGATCCTGCGCGTGGTCTTCCATCCATGGCCGCGACCTGCTTAGCAGGCTGCACGGCATTGGACTGACCTTTGGGGGGTCGCATGAATTTCCGGACGTTTGCAGCGCGTTTCGCGCTGGTGGCTTCTTGCGGCCTGATGGTCGCGACACCGGCGATGGCGCATTTCTGGCAGTGCGTGACCTTTGCCCGTTCGATTTCCGGTATCGATATCCATGGCAACGCCAATACCTGGTGGGGCCAGGCTGCCGGCCATTACCAGCGCGGCGATACGCCGAAGGAAGGCGCCGTGCTCGCCTTCGCCGCCACGGGCCGCATGCCGATGGCCCAAGTCGCGATGGTCTCCAAGGTCGGTTCGGATCATGAAGTGCTCCTCACCCACGCCAATTGGTCGCACCCCGGGCAGGTCGAAACCAACGTTCGCGCGGTCGACGTGTCGCCCAATGGCGACTGGAGCCAGGTGAAGGTCTGGTACGCGCCGACGGGCGGCCTCGGCACCACCGTCTATCCGGTTAAGGGCTTCATCTATCCCAATGGCGACGGCAGCGACGCCGCCACCACCACCGCCAAGGCAGTGATGGGCGCCGATCAGAAGACCAGCATGGCGAATGTCATCGCGCTGGCCGCGACGCAGAAGTTCTGATCCGGCTCCTGGGCCACGCCGCCTCGGAACGTCGCGCTTGCGAAAGCGCGCTATCGTTCTCGAAAAACCAGCGTCACGCCTGATATCCCCAAACCCGTTCGTGTTTCACATGCCGGGGGTACGCCGTTCGACGTTGCTCGGGGCGAACGGGATAGGTTCAAGGCTCGGCCCGCTGGAGCTTGATCCAAGTGGTTGAAAGCGCCTTCTCGCCCACGCCGTCTTCGCCCTCAGCCGAGGGCCTTCACAGGTTTTCCTGCCGAACCGGTGCTCACGCCTTGCCGGGATGGAACACCATAGCCTCGCCGTTCATGCAATAACGCTTGCCGGTCGGCGGCGGGCCATCATCGAACACATGGCCCAGATGCCCGCCGCACCGCGCGCAATGAACCTCGGTGCGCGCCATCAACAGCGATCGGTCGGTTTCGGTTTCGATCGCATGCGGCAGCGGCGCCCAGAAGCTCGGCCACCCGGTATGGCTATCGAACTTGGTTTTCGACGAATAGAGATGCTGGTCGCAGCCCTTGCAGGCGAAGATGCCGGCGCGATGCTCATCGTTCAGCGGGCTCGAATAGGGGCGCTCGGTGCCGGCCTTGCGCAGGATCGCGAAGGCATCGGGGCCAAGCTTCTTGCGCCACGCGTCCTCGCTCATCTGGACGGGAAAATGCTCGGCCGCTTCGGCATCGCTGCTTCCGCACGAGCCGAGCAGCGCTGCCCCGATCACGCCAACGCTGGCAAAGGAGAGGAACCGGCGTCGATCGGCAATCATGAGCACACCTCCAATTCGCTGACGCGATCGATATAGGTGCGCTATACCCGCTTTTCAGGGGTTCGCGATCAACGCCGCCGCTCAGTACCGGCTGATCTCGACCGGCAGCTTGCGATAGCCGTGGACGAAACAGGCGGCGACGCGGGTGGGCTCGCCAACCACGTTGACGCGCATCCGCCGCTTGGCCATTTCCTCCATCAGCGTCGCTATCTGCAGCTC
>JBQCEK010000178.1:0-5565 GCA_051960335.1 Sphingomonas sp. | reverse complement strand
CTCCTTCGGCCGCTGCGACACGCGCCAGCCGGGCGGCGCCGGCCGCTTCGATCTCGGGAAGGACGGGGACCAGGATCCCGCGATCGACCATCAGTGCAACTGTCGCGACAGCGCCCGGCGCGACGAGCAACTTGAGCAACTCGGCGGCGATCCGTTCGCGAGACAGCGCCATCAGATCGTTGGCGCGCGCGGTGCATGCTGCCAGTCCGGCCACGTCGGGCGTGTCGCCGAAGCGCGCGTGGAAACGGAAAAATCGCAGGATACGCAAATGATCCTCGGCAATTCGCTGCAACGGATCGCCGATGAAGCGCACCCGGTTCGCCGCCAGATCGGTGCGCCCGCCGAAATAATCGAACAGCGCCCCGGTGAAGGGATCGGCATAAAGCGCATTGATGGTGAAATCGCGCCGTGCCGCGTCCGCCTGCCAATCGTCGGTGAAGGCGACGGTCGCGTGGCGGCCGTCGGTTTCCAGATCGTGGCGCAGCGTCGTCACTTCGATCGGGCCGTCGGGCAGCACCGCCGTCACCGTGCCGTGCGCGATCCCGGTCGGCACCACCTTGATGCCGGCGGCTTTCAGACGCGCCATGACCTCGGCCGGTTCGAGCGGGGTGGCGATGTCGATGTCGTTCACCGCCAGCCCCAGCAGCGTATCGCGCACTGCGCCGCCGACATAGCGCGCTTGATCCGGGCCGAGCAGCGCCGCCAGATCGGAAAGGCCGGCGCGATGCCGCCAGGGTGCGTCGGGCAGCGTCAGCCAGTCCATCGCAGCCGCCTCGACAGGTTGACGATCATCGCCGCGGTCGCGCCCCAGATGCGGTGCCCGTCCCACATGATCTCATAATAATGCCGCTCGCGACCCTGCCATTCGACACTCGCCTCGATATGATTGGCCGAATCGAGCAGGAAGGCGAGCGGCGCTTCGAACACCGCGGCAACCTCCGCCTCATGCGGCGTCAGCATCAGATCGGGCGGCACCACGCCGATCACCGGCGTCACCTGGAAACCGGTGATGGTGCGATAGCGATCAGCGGGACCGACGATGGTGACCTGGTCACGCGGCAGGCCGATCTCTTCCTCGGCCTCGCGAAGCGCCGCGGCGATCGTATCGGCATCGCCGGGATCGACACGACCGCCGGGAAAGGCGATCTGGCCGGGATGGCGGCTGAGCGTTTCGGTGCGCTGCGTGAGGATCACGCCGGGATCCGGCCGATCGGTGACCGGCACGAGCACGGCGGCGTCCACCGGCGCTTTGGCGACATCGCCCCATTCGTGTCCGTCACCGGCCAGCAGGACCAGCTCCGGCGCTGGCGCGTGAAGCGCGCGCATCAATCGTTGCGCCAGGATCATGCCGCGCCGTCCATCGCGAAGAAGGCCCCGTCGCTCCAGACGCCGGGCGGCGTTTCGCCGCTCGCGAGCGCGATCTCGGCAAGCTCATAATATAGCGGCCGTGCGAGCAGCGCCTCCAGCCGCGCGCGGACGTGCAGATAGGGGCGCGGCCCGGCATCGTTCTCGACGAAGCGAAGCGCGTGTTCGGGGCCGGCCACCACCACGTCGCCCGTGTTGAGGCGGAAGGCGAGCCGTGCGTCGCGCCCGATCCCCTCCTGCTTCAGTTCCACGGCGACGAACGGCGCATCCTCCACGGCGATGTCGAGCTTTTCGGCAGGGGTGACGAGCACATAGCCGCCATCCTCCTCTCGTCGCAGGATGGTGGAGAACAGCCGCACCATTTCCGGCCGGCCGATCGGGCTGCTTTGATGAAACCAGGTGCCGTCGCGCGCGATGCGCATATCGCTATCGCCGCAATGCGCAGGATTCCATTGCTCGACCGGGAGCAGTTTGGCCGCCGCCTGCAATCGGGCAAGCTCGGCAAGCGACAGGCTGGCGAGATCGGGGGCTTCGGGCATCGGCACGCCGAGCGGGGTAGGGGAGCGGCGGGATCGCGTAAAGCGGTTCAGACGGAGCTGGCGATATTTGGTCCCAACGTGCCGGCGCCGGCGGGGACATCCGCCCCGCGCGCGCGCAGGCGGCGGCGCTCGACCGGCCCCGGCAATCGCCAGGCCGCGGTGCGATCCGCAGTGAAGCCGAAAAAGCGGCCGTAATATTCGGGATCGCCGATCAGCATCAGCGCCGGATCGGCGGCGCCGTGCGTGGCGGCGTCAATCATGTGCGCCATCAGCGCATGGCCGATGCCACCCTGTTGGCGCGGCGGATCCACCGCGACCGGGCCGACCATCGTCATCGCCGCCGCGCCGCCGGCATCGAGCGTCAGCAGCACCGGCCAGCACTGGATGGTGCCGACCAGAGCGTCGCCATCCAGAGCGGCGAAGCTCAACTCTGCGATCGGCTGCGTGCCTTGCCTGATGGCATAAGCAGTGCGGCCGTGGCGATCCGTGCCGAACGCGCGGTCGAGCAGTTGCTCAACGGCTTCCGGATCGATCTCCGCCAGGCTCACGAAACGCAGCATTCGCATCTCCGCACATGCCGGTTTACGGCCGGGGCCGCGCGCTTTAGCTTCATCGCTGCCGAACGCAAGCGGCAATGGAGGGCGAAGCGATGAAGCTCTATGATTCCGCCTGGGCGCCGAGCCCTCGCCGGGTGCGGATCTACCTTGCCGAAAAGGGCATTGAGGTGGAGCGCGTGGACGTCGATCTGCGCAGCGACGAGCAATTGAGCGACGCCTATCTCGCGATCAATCCGCGCGGCGCCGTTCCCGCGCTGGCGCTCGACGATGGCGAGGTGATTACCGAATCGGCGGCGATCTGTCGCTATTTCGAAGCGTTGCAGCCAGCGCCGCCGCTGTTCGGCGCGACGCCGATCGACATCGCGCGGATCGAATCCTGGACGCGGCGGATCGAAAGCGACGGCTATGCCGCGGCGGTCTATGCGTTTCGCAATACGATCCCGGCGCTCAAGGATCGCGGCGCGCCGGGGAAATGGCCGCCGATCGCGCAGATACCCGAACTCGCGACGCGCGGCGCGGTGATGTGGAAAGCGTTCGTCGAGGGGTTGAACGCCCGGCTTGGCGCCAGTGAGTGGATAGCGGGCGACACCTATAGCTTCGCCGATATCACCGCGCTGGTGACGGTGGATTTCGCCGCGCGGGCAAAGCTCGACATTCAGTCCTGCGATCACATCGGCCGCTGGCACAAGGCGGCGTCCGCGCGGCCCAGCGCGAGCGCCTGAGCCGGCTGGCCACGGCCGCGCGATCTGCTATGGCGCCGCGATGATCGATCGCTCGGACCGTTTGCAACTGGAAGTGCACGACCTGGAGGTGCCGGTGCTCACCGGCATCTATTCGGAAGAAACGCATCTGCCGCAGCCGCTGCGCATTTCGCTGACAGTCGATCTCGATTGCGCCGATCGCTACGCGCCGGAAACGCCGCTTTCCGCCTCGAAGAACTATCTCGACCTCAAGCGCGCCGCGACCCATTTCCCCGAAGGGCTGCATTTCACGCTGATCGAGGCGGTGGCCGATCATATCGCCGAGACGCTGTTCCTGCAGGACAAGCGCGTCCAGCGGGTTTCCGTCAAGATCGTCAAGCTGGCGATCGCCGAGGCCGGCGAATCGATCGGGATGACGCTCGTCCGCCATCGCCGCTGACGATCAGCCCTCCGCCGTCGCGCGCCCGGCGCGGGGCCGGCCATAGATGAAATAGACGATCAGGCCGATCACGTTCCAGCCGAGGAAGAACAGCTCCGTCCGGGTCGGCAGGCTGAAGAACAGATAGATGCAGCCGACGATCGCCACCGTGCCGACCAGCGGCGCCAGCGGGGTGCGGAAGGTGCGCTTCGCATCGGGCTCGCGGCGGCGCAGCACCAGCATGCAGACGGAAACCGCGGTGAACGCGGCCAGCGTGCCGGCATTGGCGAGCGCCGCGATCGCGTCGATCGGAGCGACGCCGGCGATGATCGCCACCAGGATCGCGGTGATGATGGTGATTCTGACGGGCGAACCGCGCTTCGAGACGACGGCGAGGCTTTCCGGCAGCAACCCGTCCCGCGCCATCGTGAAGAAGATGCGGCTCTGCCCGAACAGGAAGCCGAGCAGCACCGTGGGCAGCGCGACCACTGCGCTGACCGCCAGAATCGTCGCGACGATCGGCTGGTGAATCTGGCGCAGGATCACGGCGAGCGGATCGGGGCTGTTGGCGAATTGGGTGAAGTGCAGCGCGCCGACCGCGGTGATGCCGATCAGGATGTAGATCGCGACGCAGGCGACCATCGATCCGACGATGCCGATCGCCAGATCGCGGCCCGGATTCTTGGTTTCCTCCGCCGCGGTGGAGATCGCGTCGAACCCGTAGAAGGCGAAGAAGATGATCGCCGCCGCCGCCATCACGCCGCGCGCCACCACCGCGCCATCCGGGCCGGCAACCGATGATTTCGCGAAGCCATAGGGCATGAACGGGTGGAGGTTGGCCGCATCGAAATGGGGCAGGGCGATGACCACGAACAGCGCCAGGGCCAGCATCTTGATGACGACGAGGATCGCGTTGAGCGTCGCGCTTTCCTTGGTGCCGGCGCTCAGAATGCCCGCCACCACCGCGATGATGAAGATCGCCGGCGCGTTGATCAGGCCGCCCAGTTCCGGCCCCTGCGTCAGCGCATGGGGGAAACCGATCCCCTCCAGCAGCGGCGAGGCATAGCCCGACCAGCCGACCGCGACCGTCGATACCACCAGCGAATATTCGAGGATCAGGCTCCAGCCGATCACCCAGGCGATGATCTCGCCGAGCACCGCATAGGAATAGGTATAGGCGCTTCCGCTCGCGGGCATCATCGTCGACATTTCGGCATAGGCCAGCGCCGCGCAGGCGCAGATCGCACCGGCAATGACGAACGACAGGATGACGGCGGGGCCGGCGCGATCGGCGCCGACGCCGATCAGCGTCAGGATGCCGGTGCCGACGATCGCGCCGACGCCGAGCGCGACGAGATGCGGCCAGGACAGTGTGCGGGCCAGGCGGTTTTCGCTCGGCTGATCAGCGCCGGTCGCGATGATCTTCTTGCGGAACAGGTCGCTCACGTGGATCCCCCAAATAGACTTGTAGCCCGAACCTTGTCGAAGGCCGGGCGCTTGGCCATAGCGTAAGGATATGACGCGACTCCGCAACCTTTGTGCGGCTTCGCAAGACAATTCAGCGACTTGAGGAGAGTCAAATGCAAACCGCGCTCGATTTCGCGCTTGGCGAAACCGCCGACATGATCCGCGAGACGACCAGCCGCTTCGCCGCCGATCGCATTGCGCCCAAGGCCGCCGCGATCGACGAGGACAACAAGTTCGATCGCTCGCTATGGCCGGAAATGGGCGCGCTCGGCCTGCACGGCATCACGGTGGAAGAGGAATGGGGCGGGCTTGGCCTCGGTTACCTCGAGCACGTGGTCGCGATGGAGGAGGTGAGCCGCGCCTCGGCCTCGATCGGGCTTTCCTATGGCGCGCATTCGAACCTGTGCGTCAACCAGATCCGCCGCTGGGGCAATGACGAGCAGAAGGCGAGATACCTGCCCAAGCTGATCTCCGGCGAGCATGTCGGCTCGCTGGCGATGAGCGAGCCGGGCTCGGGG
>JBQCEK010000177.1:0-4691 GCA_051960335.1 Sphingomonas sp. | reverse complement strand
CCAGACATCATCACATTCCTGAGCGGCGTCATCGCCAAGCATTGCCTTGACATACGCCTTGCCGAGAATCGCTTCGGCAATTCGCGATCCGTAGATCGAGCTTCCGCCCCCGTTGCCGCGGACGTCGAGGACGACGAAGGGCGCGCTGCGAAACTCCCCGCTTCGCCGCTCAACATTTTGCACGACGGGCGCGGCGGCGTCGAGCAGACTCCCCAACGAAATCCAGAAACCCGCGCCAACCTTGCGGATACCGAAGCCAGCCGCTGCCGATCCGCTGGCGCGCTTGATCCGTTCGAGCAGATCCTCTCGGTGAATGAGGGACCACCGCAAATCCACCGTCTGCTTCCTGCCTGCCAGGCTGAAGATGCAGGAGCGCGGTCGCGGCACGAAAGGATTGTGGTCATCGACCAGTAGCCAGGGCGACGCCTGAATCTGTTGCGCTCCAATCGACCAGTCGACACGGAATTGCCCCAGCGACCGCTTGGCCATGGCTTCTGCCGGCATGCCGTCGCAGCCGACCAGCTCGGCGCCTTTTAGTGCCGTCGGCGCATCCTCGACTTGGTCGGTGACGATCCAGCGGTTGCCCCGTTTGCTCGTCAGAACGCCCGCCCAGGCCGGACGGTCAAGAACATAGGTAGGCCGCGACCAGATGTGCTTGTCGCCTAAAGCGTCGGCAAATCCGGCGAGGGTGGCGCTATAACCGGCATAGTCGACAACCGAGACTGCTCTTTGAGCCGCCTGTCGATGGGCTGCTTCGAGCGCGGTGGTGAAGGCCGTGTCACCGAGAGCCGCGACAGCAGCTGGATGATTGTCGATGATGAGCTGGTATGCAGCTTCGACATCCTGCCCGGCTACGGCGCGCCAGAAGGTCGCTTCCTGCGAGGCGCCGGATGCGGCGCGAGCAGAGACCGGCAGCAACGCGACGATTCCGAGCGCAATCGCGGCCAGCGTTCTTTGCACGAACATCGACATCTCCCCCAGTGTTTAACAATAGACTTAGAGCGCATTGTCTCGCGACCAAATGTTGAAGTGCGGTCGTTCATGCTCTCGGGGTGGGCTTTCGAGTCTTAGGTGGCGCGGGGACTCGGCAGCTTCGGCCAGGCGCCGCAGAGGCCAGGGTAGAGGTGAGAAAGATCGTGAGCGCTATCTCCCGCAGATCTCTGATTGTCGCGGCCCTGGCCGTCGGCGCCGTTCCGTTACGAGCGGGGACGATCCGACCGGCGCACGCGATCTGGCGGTTCGCTCCGGAACGATTTCCGCACGGCGTCGCGTCGGGTGATCCTGATACGACATCGCTGATCTTGTGGACGCGGTGCGAACCCCGTCCGGGCGAAGAAGCCATCGATCTCGACGTTGAAGTTGCCCACGATTCCGGATTCGAGCGGGTTGTCGCACGGCGGACGGTCGTTGCCCGCGCGTCACAGGATTGGACGGTGCGAGTGCTCGTCGCTGATCTCGCTGCCTCCACCTCCTATTGGTATCGTTTCGTTGACGGCACCGGCGCGGGCAGTCGAGTTGGCCGGACCCGAACGGCGCCAGAGGATATTGCCGACGTTGAAGCCCGATTTGCTGTGGTGTCGTGTCAGAACGCCAATTTGGGGCCGCTCAACGCCTGGCGGCGGATGATCTTCGATGACGAGCGCGCCGCCGATCGCCACCAGCTCGACTTCGTACTTCATCTAGGCGATTTCGTTTATGAGACGGTATGGTTACCCGAGGACAGACCCCAAGGGTATTTTGACAGGACGCTAAGGCCGATCGTCCGCTATCCTGATGGCGAGCGTCATGAGGACTATCATGTCCCGACGAGCCTTCGCGATTACCGTGCGCTTTACAAAGCCTATCTTCTCGATCCAGATCTTCAGAATGCCCGAGCACGGTGGCCATTCGTGTGCATCTGGGACAACGGCGAATATAGCAACGACGGATGGCAGGGCCTGCAGCGTTTCGGCACAAGAACAATCTCTGCTCAAACCCGCAAGGTTGCAGCTAATCAGGCATGGTTCGAGTTCATTCCGGCGCGCCTCGATCGTCCTGGACGATCGCTTGAGAGTTTCGATCCGCCGGTTGTGATCGACGCGCCCGTCACCGTTTTCGACCCTGCGGGATTGGGGCTTGAGCCGAACAATCTCGCCGCGATCGGCAGTCTCAAAGGCTACCGGGTTCATCGGTGGGGCCGCCATGTCGATATTATCCTGACCGATCAGCGAAGCTATCGATCCGAAGACTACACCGCTGACGCTCAGGCGAGGGGGCTGGTGAGCAGCCACTTTCCGCAACTCGTACCGTTCGAAACGTTGCAGCAAATTGACGCCGGCGAGACCTGGCGCAGTGGCCATCCGGAAGCGACGCTGACGACCGGCGATGGCGCGATAGCCAATTTTCGTCGCCATTCACGGCCTCGAACACTGCTCGGGGAGAGCCAGCGGCGTTGGCTGCTCGACCAGCTCAGCGCCTCGCGGGCAACGTGGAAAATATGGGGCAATACGGTTGCGACTTTTGACATGCGCGCCGACCCTCAACACTTGCCCGCATCGGCTGAGCCGCGGTGGTCCGGTGCTGGATACGCTGGGTTCGCACGGACCGACCACAGCACCGCCTATGCCGAGCGATCGCAGATTTTTGAGCATGTTCGCGACAACGAGATCACGGGCTTTGTGACCCTCTCGGGCGATCGGCATAGTTTCTGGGCGGGATATAGCGCCTCTTCCCTGCCGCCCGATCAGTTTGACCCGATCGGGGTGAACTTTGTCGTGGGGTCCATTTCCTCTCCCGGAATGGCGGAGGCGCTCGAATATATCCTGCCACGAGATCATCCCCTGCGGACGCTTTATCTGCTGGATTCCGCGGACGACATGAAGCCGGAACCAACCGTCAATTTGTTGCTCAAGTACGGGGTTCTCACCTGCCTCGATTACGCCGTGCATAGGGATTTCGATAGGGCCCGCCGGATGAGCGATCCCAACAATGCGCCTCACGTGCGCTTTGTCGATATGGCCGGCCACGGCTATGGCGTCGTGCGCGCCGATGCTGATCATATCAGCGTCGAGTTTGTCTGCATTCCGCGGCCTGTGGTCGATCCAGGCGGTGTGGACGGCGGAGATGTTCGATACCGGGTCATCCACCGCGCCCCGGCGTGGCAGCCCGGCGAAACGCCTGTTCTGACGAGCATAAGCAGCGAGGGCAACCTGGGTTTGTCAGCTTAGCAGGCGCCTCGAATGAATTAAGCCGTACCGATATTTACCGTTCAAGCAGGCGCGCGCGGGCGGCTCGGGCGTATTTCCGACCAAGAGGAACGCGCTCACCGTCACGGAGGAGGAGCTCGGATGCCCCATGCAGCGTGCGTCGGATCGAGGCCACGTGATCGGTGCGGACGATATGCGAGCGGTGAGCGCGGATGAACCTGGTGGTATCGAGTCTGGCTTCGATCGATCCAATGGCTTCCCGGTGAAGATAGGAATCGCTGTTGATATGAAGTCGAACATAAGCGCCTTCGGCCGATATCCATTCGATCTGATCGAGATTGACGCGAATTACCTCACCCCGTCGCGAAACCCATACGTGTGCGTCGCGGGTTTGGTCCTGCGCTTCGCGCAATGAATCCAGCATAGCTTCCAGTTCAGCCAATCGGCGCTCTGCTTCACGGCGGCTGATCGCTTGCCGCGCCCGGTCCACGGTGGCTTCGAGGCGTCCAAGGCGAACGGGTTTGCACAAGAAGTCGATCGCCCCTGTGTCGAACGCCTGCGGTGCGAACTTACGAAAGGCCGTCACGAACGCGATGAGCGGCGGTTCCCCTGCCAGTTTCGTGTCGCGCGCAAGATTCTCGACCACGTCAAACCCGTCGCCTTCAGGCATTTCGATATCGAGCAAAACGAGATCGGGCTGAACGTCGCGGATTGACGCCAACGCGCTGTCGCCGTCACTTGCGGTGCCAACCACGACAACGTTTTCGATGCGCGACAGCAAAGACACGAGCCGTTCGATTGCCAGGGGCTCATCATCGCAAACATAGAGCCGCAAGGGGTTCATTGCAGTTTCTTGAGGGGGAGCTGCAGGGTGACGCGAAACCCCGACGGAGCCAGCCGATCGATCCGGACTGACTGGTCGGTTGCAAAGCGCGCCGCGAGGCGCGCTTTCACGTTGCCGAGGCCGACACCCGTTCCGCCTCCAGCGCGCTGCGATGTGGATTTCGCATCGTCCTCGACCACCAGAAGCAGATCCTTGTTCTTTCTGGCGACGGCGATGCGCAAAGTAACCGGCTCCGCGCTTCGCGCCACGGCATGGCGTATCGCATTTTCAACGAGGGGCTGCGTTATAAGAGCCGGCACCATAGCATCCATAAGATCGTCGGGGAGGTCGAAGACCAACCGAAGTCGCGTCGGAAACCGCACCTCCTCGATCGCGAGATACAGTTTCTGGAGGTGGATTTCGCGACTGACGGGGATATCCTGCAGCGGATCAAGCTCAAGCGTTGCACGAAGGAAATCGGCAAGATTCTCAACCATCAGCTCGGCCCTGTCATTGCGTTCGGCGCTGACCAGTGCTGCCACGGAGTTGAGCGTATTGAAGAGGAAATGAGGATTGAGCTGATATCGCAGCGCCGCCATCTGCGCTTCGCTCGCGACTGCCTCCATGGCGCGCAAGCGACGCTCGGTAGCCTGGACGTCCAGATTATAGGATAGCGCCAGCAC
>JBQCEK010000176.1:0-5337 GCA_051960335.1 Sphingomonas sp. | reverse complement strand
CGCCGGGGACGGTCGCTGGAGCATCTGGCAGGGCACGGCCACCGCGAGCGTGGGCAAAACGCGCGTGCTGGATCTCGCGCTGAACAATCGCGCCGGGCGGTACGCGCTGTCGGGCACCATCGCGCCGGGCACGATCACCCACGGCAAGCTGCAGCGGCTGTCAGTGCCGCGCGTGCAGATCAAGGGCGATGCCACGCTTGCCAACCGTCGGCTGGACGGCAGCCTCTCCTTGCTGTCGGAATCGCTGCTGGTCGATGCCACCGGCACGATCGATCTGGCGCACAGCGCGTGGCGGAACGTGCGGATCAAGGCGCATTTGCTGCGGCCCGCAGCGCTGTTCCCCAACATGACAGGTCGCAACATCGAAATGCGCGCGATTCTGGACGGTCGGTTTGCGACGGCGCATTTCGACTATCGACTGGCCGCCGATCACGTCGCGTTCGACAGCACCGGCTTCGATCGGGTGCGCGCCGCCGGCGCCGGGCATTTTTCGAACGCGCCCGTGATCGTGCCGATCACGCTGACGGCAGCGCAAGTGACCGGCGTCGGCGATGTCGCCGGCGGCATCCTGCGCAATCTGAAGGTGGTCGGCCAGCTGCACGTCACCCCGCGCGAGCTGACCGGAAACAATCTTGCCGTCACCTCGGACAAGCTCAAGGCGACGATCGACCTGCTGGTCGATCTCAAGACCGGCCATTATCAGGTCGGCCTTTCGGGCGGGTTGTCGCGCTATCTGATTCCCGGGCTCGGCGTGGTCGATGTGACGTCGAAACTGCAGGCGGTGCCCGGCCCGAACGGCCACGGCACGCGGCTGATCGGCACCGGGACGGCGCAGATGGTGCGGCTCGACAATGCCTTCTTCCGATCGCTCGCCGGTGGACTGCCGAAGATCGTGACGGGGCTTGAACGCACTCCGGACGGCATTCTCCATTTCAACAATCTGATCCTGACCGCGCCGGACATACGAATCGTCGGCAACGGTTATCGCCGGCACGACGGCACGTTTCATTTCGAAGGGGCCGGGCAGCAGCGCACTTATGGACCGTTGACGCTGGTGCTGGACGGCAAGATCGATCACCCAACGCTCGATCTGCGGTTCGCCCGGCCCAACGACACGCTTGGCCTACATGACGTGATCGCGCATCTCGATCCGACCGATCAGGGATTCGCCTTCCGCGCCGCCGGCCAGTCGCGGCTCGGGCCATTCAGCGCGAACGGCGCGATCCTGCTGCCGTCCGGCGGTCAGGGGACGATCGCGATCGCCGCGCTGGATGTCACGGGCACGCATGCCGCGGGCAATCTGGCGATCGTCAGCGGCGGGTTCGACGGGAAGCTTGCGCTGACCGGCGGCGGCGTATCGGGCACGTTGGCGTTCGCGCCGGCGGGCAGCATCCAGCGCATCGAGGGGCACCTCGATTTCGATCACGCGAGCCTGGGGAACGGCGGCACCACGCTGCCGCGCGGGCATCTCGATCTCGTCACGCTGCTCGATCCTGCGGGCACCACCGTTGACGCCACGGCGCGCGGGTTCGGCTTGCGGCGCGGGCCGCTGTCGGTGGCGCGCTTCAACGGCGCCGCTCGCCTGCGCGGCGGCAACGGCCAGATCAAGGCGTCGATCGCCGGCTCGCGCGGCCGCGCCTTCGACATTCAGACCGTCACCGATATTACCGATGACAGCTACCGCGTGATGGCCGAGGGCACGGTCGATCGCCGCCCGCTCAAGCTCGAAACCCCCGCCGTGCTCAGCCGCGACGGCGACGGCTGGCGACTGGCATCGACGCACCTGACCTTCGCTGGCGGCGACGCGACCGTCGGGGGGCATTTTTCGAGCAGCGGCAACGCGATCAACGCCACGCTGGCGCGGATGCCGCTGTCGATCCTCGATATCGGCTTCCCCGGCCTGGGCCTTGGCGGTGCGGCCTATGGCACGCTGAGCTACGCTTCGAATGGGGACGCGCCGCCGACGGGCAAGATCGACATGACGATCCGCGGCCTTTCGCGGTCCGGATTGGTGCTGTCGTCCAAGCCGGTCGACGTCGGCATCGCTGGCGTGCTGCGACCCGGCAAGGCGGCGGTGCGCGCGGTGGCGGCGAGCGGCGGGCAGACGATCGGGCGCGCGCAGGCGCTGCTCTCGCCGCTCGGCGGGGGCGACCTCGTGACCCGGCTGCGCAGCGCGCCGCTGTTCGCGCAGATTCGCTACAATGGCCCCGCCGATACGCTGTGGCGGCTGACTGGCGTCGAGCTTTTCGATCTCTCCGGCCCCGCGCAGATCGCGGCCGACGCCCGCGGCACGCTGGCCGATCCGCGAATCCAGGGCCGCGTGGCGACGAACAGCGCGCGGCTGGAAAGCGCGGTGACGGGCACCGTCCTCACCGGCGTGCAGGCGAGCGGCCGGTTCGGCGGATCGCGGCTGGTGATCGACAGTTTCGCGGCCGATGCCGGCAAGGGCGGCCGCGTTACCGGCACCGGCGCATTCGATTTCGCGGCGGCGAACGGCATCGGCATCGATTTGCAGATGCAGGCCGATCGCGCCGTCCTGATCAATCGCGACGACATCGGCGCCACCGTCACCGGCCCGCTGAAATTCCAGTCGGATGGCTCGGGCGGGCTGATTTCCGGCGACGTTACCCTGATCAAGAGCCGTTACCGGCTGGGCCAGGCCACCGCCGCCACGGCCGTGCCGCAGCTCGATATCTCAGAGATCAATCTGCCCGGCGGCGGCGTGGAGGATGAGGCGCCGCGCAAACCCTGGCAGCTGAAGATCCATGCCCGCGCGCCCAATGCGCTGACCGTCAGCGGCCTTGGGCTGGACAGCGAATGGTCCGCCAACCTCCAGATCGCGGGCCAGCCCGACAATCCGGCAATCACCGGCCAGGCCAAGATGATCCGCGGCAATTACGAGTTCGCGGGGCGCGAGTTCGAGCTCGATCGCGGCATCATCCGGTTCGCCGGCGAAGTGCCTGCCAATCCCGCGCTCGATATTTCCGCCAACGCCAGCGAGACCGATCTGAACGCCACCATCCACGTCACCGGCGCCGCGCAGAAGCCGGAGATCACCTTCACCAGCACGCCGGCGCTGCCCGAGGACGAGCTGCTTTCGCGGCTGCTGTTCGGCACGTCGATCACCAATCTTTCGGCGCCCGAAGCGCTGCAACTGGCCGCGGCGGTCGCCGCCTTGCAGAACGGCGGCAATGGATTGAACCCGATCAACGCAGTGCGCCATGCCGTCGGGCTCGAAGGGTTGCGGATCGGGCCGGCCGAACCGCAGACCGGGCAGGGCACCTCGGTCGCCGCCGGCAAATACATCACCCGGCGCCTTTATGCCGAGATCGTCACCGACGGGCAGGGCTATTCGGCGACGCAGGTCGAGTTCCAGGTCACGCGGTGGCTGTCGCTGCTCTCGAGCATTTCGACGCTGGGCCGCGAAAGCGCCAATGTTCGCGTGTCGAAGGATTATTGATCGCGGTCGGGACACTCTTGGCATAACGATAGTTACGCGCAGGCAATCTTTTCGCCAAACGAGGCCGCATGACGCTACCCCAGATTCTCTCCATCGCCACGCTGATCGGCACGATGGCGCTGTTTGTCTGGGGAAGGTTCCGTTACGACGTCGTCGCGATCATCGCCCTGCTGGTCAGTCTGGCGCTGGGCATCGTCAAGCCGGATCAGGCGTTCACCGGCTTTTCCGACGATCTCGTCATCATCGTCGCGTCCGCGCTGGTGATGTCGGCGGCGGTGCAGCGCTCGGGCATTATCGAAACGGCGCTGGCGTTCATCTCCAAACGCGTCAAGCGAGTCCGCTCGCAACTCGTGGTGCTGACCGCATCGGTGGGATTCGCCTCGGCGCTCGTCAAGAACGTCGGCGCGCTCGCGATGCTGATGCCCGCCGCATTCCAGATGGCGAAGAAGAACGACACATCGCCATCGGTTTTCCTGATGCCGATGTCGTTCGCGTCGCTGCTCGGCGGCCTGATGACGCTGGTCGGCACGTCGCCCAATATCATCGTCAGCCGGGTTCGCGAACAGATGCTCGGCAAGCCCTTTCACATGTTCGATTATACCCCCGTTGGCCTCAGCCTGTTGCTGATCGGGCTGATTTTCCTGCGGTTCGGGTATCGGCTGCTGCCGCGCGACCGCCGCGCCTCGGCCACGCTCGGCGAGGCGATCGACACCAAGGGCTATATCACCGAGGCGACGATCGGCGAAGGATCGCCCGCGATCGACGAAACCGTCGCCGAGTTCATCCAGCGCCACGACCATGAAATCACGGTCACCTCTGTCCTGCGCGCCGGGATGCGAAGCGCCCCGCAAAGCCAGACGCAGCTCAGGGAGCGCGACACCCTGATCCTCGGCGGCGAGCCCGACGTTCTCGAACAGGTCATCGCCGGCGACAAGCTGGAGCTGGCCGGGCAGGATCGTGAGGCGCCCAAGGAGGAAAAGGGCGAGGAAATCGGCGTTATCGAAGCGGTCGTGAACACGGATTCGCCGCTGGTGGGCCAGACCGCCGGGCGCTTGCGGTTGCAGGAGCGCTATGGCGTCAATCTGATCGCGGTTTCGAGAAGCGGCCAGCGGCTGATCAAGAGCCTGGGCAAGACCGTGCTCCAGCGCGGCGACGTGATCGTGCTGCAAGGCGCGCTGAGCCAGCTTCCCGATAAATTGCGCGATCTGGGTTGCCTGCCGCTTGCCGAGCGCCAGTTGAAGCTGGGCAGCGACCGCAAGGGGTGGCTGCCGATCGTGATCCTGGCCGTCGCGATGGCCTCGACCGCGACCGGGCTGATCCCCGTCGCCGTTGCCTTCTTCGCGGCCGCCGGCCTGGTGATGATCACCGGCGCGCTGCCGGTGCGCGAAGCCTATGAACGCGTCGAATGGCCGATCCTGATCATGCTCGGCGCGCTGATCCCGGTCAGCGATACGCTGCGCACCAGCGGCGCATCCAGCCTGATCGCCGAATGGCTTTCGCATACCGCATCGACGCTGCCGCCCTGGGGCGCGGTGGGGCTGATCCTGGTCGCGGCGATGGCGGTGACGCCCTTCCTCAACAATGCCGCGACGGTGCTGGTGATGGCGCCGATCGCCGCGGTGTTCGCGCACGACCTGGGGTACAAGCCGGATGCGTTCCTGATGGCGACGGCGGTGGGCGCGGGATGCGATTTCCTCACCCCGATCGGCCATCAGTGCAACACTTTGGTATTCGGCCCCGGCGGCTACAAGTTCAGCGACTACGCGCGCCTCGGCGCGCCGTTGTCGCTGATCGTGGTGCTGGTCGGCACGCCGCTCATCATGTTCTGGTGGCCTTTGCGCTGAGGAGCGTCATTCCGCCGCCTCGGCCGGCGCCGG
>JBQCEK010000175.1:0-3367 GCA_051960335.1 Sphingomonas sp. | reverse complement strand
GACGTCTTCGTCACCGAGGCGACGTTCGGCCTGCCCGTCTTCCGCCACCCCGACACGCACGAGGAAATCGACAAGCTGCTCGCGGCCCTCCACGCCAATCCGGAGCGTTGCGTGCTGGTCGGCGCCTATGCGCTCGGCAAGGCGCAGCGCGTCATCCGCGAGCTGCGCGACATGGGGCATGAGGACCCGATCTACATCCACGGCGCCTTGCAGCGGCTGTGCGACCTCTATGTCGAGCAGGGCGTCGATCTCGGCGAACTGCGCCCCGCCACCGGCGTCGCCAAGGAGGAATTGCGCGGCCGCATCGTCCTCGCCCCGCCGGGCGCGCTCAATGATCGCTGGTCGCGGCGGCTGCCCGATCCGATCACCGCGATGGCGAGCGGGTGGATGCGCGTCCGCCAGCGCGCGCGCCAGCGCAATGTCGAGCTGCCGCTGATCATGTCCGATCACGCCGATTGGGACGAGCTCACCGACACGATCCGCGAGCTCTCGCCCAGGGAAGTCTGGGTGACCCACGGCCGCGAGGACGCGCTGGTGCATTGGTGCGCGATGCATCAGATCAAGGCGCGCGCGCTGGCCTTGGTCGGCTTCGAGGACGAGGACGATTGATGTGCCGGTCGGCGCGCTAACCCCTTTGCGCCTTTGCTGTGGCGCCGCCTTTGGCCGTAGCAGATCGAAGCATGGCAGGGCTCGATTCCTTTCGTCCGGGCGATCTGATCGATCGCGGCGCGGACATCATGGTGGGCATGGCCGCGTTGGTTCTGATGCTGCCGGTGATGCTCGCCACCGCGCTTGCCGTCCGGATAGCCCTCGGCTCGCCGGTTCTGTTCGCCCAGCACCGCGCCGGACGACGCGGGGGCATCTTCGTCATCCGCAAGTTCCGCACGATGGCCGATCGACGCGATTCGGCCGGTCGCCTGTTGCCGGATGGCGAGCGCACGTCGCGCTTCGGCCGCTGGCTACGTCGCAGCCGCCTCGACGAATTGCCGCAGTTGTTCAACCTTGTCTTGGGCGACATGAGCCTGATCGGCCCGCGCCCGTTATTGCCGGAAACGATCGCCGGGTTCGGCGATGCGGGCATCGTTCGTGGCATGGTTCGGCCCGGCCTCACCGGCTGGGCGCAGGTTCACGGCAATGCCGCGCTTGGCGATACGGACAAGCTGTCACTTGATATCTGGTACACAGGCAACCGCACGCGAAAACGCGACCTGCTGATCCTCCTCCTCACCCTCCGGATGATCCTGGCGGGCGAGCGGATCGATCCGCGCCGGCTGGCCGAAGCCCGCGGCGCACGCGGCTGATCCTGCCGCGACATTCGAAGTAGTCCGCATGCGCCGCCCCGCGCGGCGAAGTCTTTGTTACCTTGGCCCTTCTTCCCCAGGAGGTTTCCCATGCCGACATCATCGCTGCTTCAGCGCGGCAAGCGGTTTGCCATTGAGCACCGCTTGATGCGCGTCAAATGGCTCCGCCATCTCACGCTCGCGGCGCTCGAACGGTTTGGCCAGCGCGACATCACCATCGATCATCATTGGGTGCCCGGCGCGCGTATCCGGATGCATCGCTTCCGCCACAAGGGCTATTGGTTCTACGGCCGCAGACGCGAGCACAACGTGATGAAGACCTTCGCCCGGCTCATCCGGCCCGGCGACACGGTGTTCGGGCTTGGCAGCCACATCGGCTATATCGGGGCCTATTTCGCCTATCTTGCCGGCCCCAGGGGCGATGTCGCCTTGTTCGAGCCAAATCCGGATAGCCTCGCCTATCTTGAACCCAATGTCGCCGGATTCCCGGGGGTTGAGGTGGTCCGTCGGGCAGTGAGCGATCACAAGGGTTATGCGGAATTCTTCGTCGAGACGCTGACCGGCCAGAATTCGACGCTGGTTGACGATTACGCCGTCTTTTCCGCCAACCGCGAAGCCGCTTTCAGCGACGAGGGCTATCGGCGGATCGAGGTGGAGACCGTCACCGTCGATGATTTCATCGCCGAGCGCGGGCTGATCCCCGATTTCATCAAGATAGACATCGAGGGCGGCGAGCTCGCCGCGCTCAACGGCATGAAGCAGTGTCTGGCCAGGCACCGCCCAGTGCTGATGATCGAGGTGACCCATCATGTCGATGAGGTGATGAAACTGATGGCGCAGGCCGATTACCGTGCCTTCGACAATCGACTGCGGCCGTTCGGCACATCGGGCGCGGACCGCGGACCCAATCGGTTCTTCCTTCCCGCGGAGATCGACCTGGATGATCGGCTCGATCGACGATTCGGGGCTACCCAACCTGCCCGTGCGACGCGCGGCGGCGGCGTTGCCTATGCTGAGGACGACACGTCAACCCGGAGGGTCTAATGGCAAGCCAAGCAGTAAAGAGCGGAAGTCCGGCGTCAATGTCGCGCGCGGCGATGGAAAGCGAACTTAAGCGGCTCGCGCCGTTCCACCATGCGATCGATCTGCCGCACGGGCTATCGACGCACTTGCCCGAATTTTCCCGGCAAGACCGCGAGAAGACGCGATTGGCCAGCCTGATCGATCATGCCTGGCCGGCGATACTGGAGGCGTGCGGCGGCTCGCTCAAGGGCAAGCGCGTGCTCGACATCGCGTGCAATTGCGGCGGCTTCGCCGTTACCGCAGCGCAAGCCGGCGCCGAACAGGTGGTCGGCATCGACGTCGAGGATCATTATCTCGAACAGGCCAATTTCATTCGCGATGCGCTGGCGCTCGACAATCTCGAATATCGCAAGCTGCATATCGAGGACCTGTCGCCGGAAACCGTTGGCACGTTCGATCTCGTCCTGTGCTTCGGCATTCTCTACCATCTGGAAAATCCGGTGCTCAGCCTGAAGCGGATCGCCAGCGTCGCCAAGGACGTGCTGGTGGTCGATACCACGCTGATGCGCATCCCCGTCATCAACAACCTGCTCAAACGTTGGCCGATGTGGCACATGAAATGCGTGCCCGCGGTGGACGACACTGCCTGGAACATCACCACGTCGCGCTGGCGCAAGACCGAATTCCTGCAATTCTATCCCAATCCGGCCGCCGTGATCGAGCTGATGCGCTATGTCGGTTTCGGCAATGCGCGGCAGTTGCCGGCCACCGCCAAGGGCCTGGAGCCGCGCTATTACGGCGGCACGCGCGCGACCTTCATCGGATCGATCGACAGCGCTCGATAATCGGCGTTCTCAACAGGCCGCCGCGACCCCAATGGGCGTGGCGGCCTTTTTGCGCGTAGCGCTGCGCCAGATCACGTCCATCGGCACGGCAATCACCAGCGTCAGCGCGATCTGGCCGATATTGGCGCCCATCGGCCCGATCCGCGGCACCAGCCAGAACGCCACCGCGAAGAAGGTGACCATGCCGAGCGCCGCGAT
>JBQCEK010000174.1:0-6869 GCA_051960335.1 Sphingomonas sp. | reverse complement strand
GCTATATGTTCCCGGAGCGGATCAAAACGCTGGAAGCCAACCTCCCCGGCCTCGTCGCGCTGCACGACCGCGTCGCGGAGATCCCCGGCATCCGCGCCTATCTCGACTCCGATCGCCGTCTGCCGTTCAATGAAGACGGCATCTTCCGCCATTATCCCGAAGTGGATGCAGCGTGACCAACGACGACCCCGTGCTTCAGACGATCCTGCCGGTCAGCCACGATCTTGGCGGGTTCAAGGTTCACCGCACCTTGCCGAACAAGGCGCGGACGATGGTCGGGCCCTTCCTGTTTTTCGATCAGATGGGGCCCGCGCATCTGTCGGTGGGCGAGGGGATCGACGTGCGGCCGCATCCGCACATCAATCTCGCCACCGTCACCTATCTGTTCGCGGGTGCGATCGATCACCGCGATTCGCTTGGCACGTTCGCCACGATCGAGCCTGGCGCCGTCAATCTGATGACGGCGGGATCGGGCATCGTCCATTCGGAGCGTTCGCCGTCGGCCGAGCGTGCGCACGGCCCCGAGCTTTCCGGCATCCAGACCTGGATCGCGCTGCCCGACGGCAAGGAAGAGATGGCGCCGGCGTTCGAGCATGTCGCGCGTGGCGATCTGCCGATCGTGGAGGACACATGCGTCAAGGCGCGCGTCGTGATGGGGTCGCTTTGGGGACGCACCGCGCCGACGACGACCTATGCGAGCACGATTTATGCCGATATCGCGCTTGCTGGCGGCGGCTCCATCCCGATCGATGCGGACGCTGACGAGCGCGCGCTCTACGTGGCCGAAGGCGATGCCGCGCTCGACGGCATGGCGCTCGCGCCGATGACCTTATACGTGCTTCGGCCCGGCGTGGCGGCGACTCTGCGATCCACGCACGGCGCGCGGGTGATGCTGTGCGGCGGGGAGGCATTCACGACGCCGCGCCACGTCTGGTGGAATTTCGTCTCATCCAGCCGCGACCGCATCAACGAAGCGAAGCGGGCGTGGAAAGCCGGCGCGTTCGCGAAGGTGCCGGGCGATGACAAGGAATGGATTCCCATCCCGGAACTGCCGATGACGGTGAGTTATCCGTAATGGCTCCTTCTCCCGCTTGCGGGAGGCGCGACGGGAGGGCATGCTCCACGTCAAGCGGAGGTTGGGACAGCCCTATCAACCTCGCCCGCGAGCGGGAGGCCTGACGTGGTTTTCGATCAGCAGCGTGTTGACCTCGCCACCGGGGTGGAGCTTGACGTCATCGTCGCGGGCCATCCCACCAATCCGCCGATCATCCTGTTGCACGGCTTCCCCGAATCGCACCGCACCTGGCGTCATCAGATCCCCGATCTGGCGAGGGATCACTTCGTGCTCGCGCCCGATCAGCGCGGCTATGCCGGCTCGTCGAAGCCTGTGGGGGTCGATCACTACACGCCGGACAAGCTGGTGGCCGACATCCTGGCGCTGGCGGACCGGTTCGATATCGGTCGCTTCACGCTGGTCGGCCATGACTGGGGCGGGGCGATCGCATGGATGGCGGCGCGGCAGCACCCCGATCGCGTCGCGCGGCTGATCATCCTGAACGCGCCGCATCCCTTCATCTTTCAGAAGACGATGTTCGACGATCCCGCCCAGCGCGAGGCAAGCCAGTATATCCGCGCGTTTCGCGAAACGACGCTCGAGCAGCATATCGATCAGATCGGGCTCGACGCGTTCTTCGACGGCAGCTTCATGCGCCACACCGATTTCGAGAAGGTGCGCGACGAAAAGCCGGTCTATCTGCAACAATGGGCCGAGCCCGGCGCCTTGACCGCGATGCTCAACTGGTATCGCGCCAGCGCGATCCAGGTGCCGGCGATGGGCGAGGAGGCGCAGCGCCCGGCGTTCCTCGACGCGCCGTTTCCGCCGATCAAGGTGCCGACGCTGGTGATCTGGGGGATGAAGGACAAGGCGTTGCTGCCCAGCCAGCTCGATGGGCTGGACGCGCTGGTGCCCGATCTCACGATCGAAAAGGTGGACGCGGGGCATTTCGTGCCGTGGGAAGCGCCCGAGGCGGTGACGGCGGCGATGCGCGCCTGGCTGGATCGTCACGAATAAGGGCGCGCTCGTCCGCCCGCCGCCGTCACCGCGGCGGAAAGAAGCGCTCGATCACGTCTTTCGCCAGCCGCGCTGGCCGCAACGTCTTGGCATCGATGCAGCACCAGCTCGACTTGACTTCGGCCAGCACGTCCTCGCCGCGCCGGATCACCGTTTCGTAAAAGGCTCGCGCGCCCTGCACCTTCTGGAGCAGCACCGTGGCGATCACGTCATCGTCGAGGAACGTCGGCTTGCGATAGGTGATCTCATGTTTCAGCGCGACCCACAGGTGCGCGGCGACGGCATCGGCCGGGGCGAGCTTGCGCCAATGGCTGATCACCGCTTCCTGAACCCATTTCAGATAGCTGGCATTGTTCACATGCCCCATGAAATCGATGTCGGCCGGATCGATGCCGATCGGAAAGTGATGCGCGGTCGCCTGGGACATAGCCGGAATATAGCATTGCGACGATCAAACCGCCAGCGAAGCGCGGGCGGCCCGCGCGTTAAATCTCCACCTTCGCGCTTTCCGGCAAGGCGATCCCTTCGTGCCCGATCTCCGGTTCGCCGGCTTTTACCCAGGCGGCGTGCGAATGGGTCGTCGCGATGATCTTTGGCGGCGCACCGGTCGGCCAGGTCCGCACGCGCACCACCTGTTGCGCGAGCGCGCGATCGGGCTCCATCATCACCCAGCCGAGCGGGCGATCGGCGGTCGCGCGTTCGCCGGCGGCGCTCATCGCAGTCTTGATCCGATCGGCGGTCGCATCGGGCAGATATTGCCACACCACCGAGTGCATCAGAACGCGCGTCACGCCCTTGACCTGCGGCTCCGCCAGCCGCGCTTCAATCCAGTCGGCGGCGTCGGCCCGTTCCAGCTGCACGCCCTTGTCACGCAGCATCGCGATCGCCTGGCGCAACCGCTCGCGCCGCTCCGGCTTCTCCGCCCAGATATAGGCCGCCAGCCGCGCCTCGACCGTCGGATCGGTCGCGTCCATCGGATGGACGTCGCAACCGCGGATGCCGACGATCTCGATCGGCACCGGAGCAGGGGCGGGGCCGCTCCAATCGGGCACGATCGCAACGGGCGAGTCGGCGGGGCCGACCACCGTCCCCCCCATATCGATCCGGTAGCGATCGATCAGCAGGTTCAACCCCGCGCTCGATCCGATTTCGAGGATGTCGAGCTTCGGCCCGCATCGCCTCGCGATCTCGATCAGCCCTAGCATCAGCGCGCCCGATCGCCCCGGCTCGTTGGTCTGCGGCGGTCCGTCGAGCCACGGCAGCAACGCCGCGTCATGCCGCCGAAGTGCGCCGAGCAAGCCGGCGATCACCGCCGGCCGATCGCTGATCTCGCCCGAAAATATCGCGGCCAGCACTGCGTCCTTTCCCGCCAGCACCAGCGCATGCAGCCCGCCGATGAACCTCAACGGCAGCGCGTCGCGAGTCGGTTCGCCGGGCCAGTCGAGGATCCGCGTGCCGGTCTGCGTGTCACGCGTCAGCCCCTCGGCGATCGCGGTGCAGAGGCGCGCATAGATCGGCGCGTCCATTTGCCGGCAGTAGAATTCCTGGATCATGAAGGCGCCCCGGTTGTTCTCCTCGCTTGCCATGCGCGTCTCCTCGTTCCGTCAAGGTGCATTGCTCCCGGCTCCGCCCCCAAGTAAAGGCCCAGCCTTCATGGCCGAACCGATCATCATCGCCGTCCCCAAAGGGCGCATCCTCGACGAGGCGCTGCCGTTGCTGGCGGCCGCCGGGATCGTGCCGGAGGCGGCGTTTTCCGATGAGGGCAGCCGCGCGCTTCGCTTCGCCACCAACGATGCCGGTATCGAGCTGATCCGCGTGCGCGCGTTCGATGTCGCCACCTTCGTGGCCCACGGCGCGGCGCAGCTCGGCATCGTCGGATCGGACGTGCTGATGGAGTTCGATTATTCGCAAGTTTACGCGCCGGTCGATCTCGGCATCGGGCATTGTCGCCTGTCGGTTGCCGAACCCGCCGATATGGCAGAGAGCGACGATCCGCGCGGCTGGAGCCATGTGCGCGTCGCGACCAAATATCCGCATACCACCCAGGCCTATTTCGAGGCGCGGGGCGTGCAGGCCGAATGCGTCAAGCTGAACGGCGCGATGGAGCTGGCGCCCACGCTCGGCCTGGCGCCGCGGATCGTCGATCTCGTGTCGTCGGGCCGCACGCTGAAGGAAAACGGGCTGGTCGAGGTCGAGGTGATTGCCGAGGTCAGCTCGCGACTGATCGTCAACCGCGCGGCGTTCAAGACACGCGACCGCGTGGTGCCGCTGGTCGATGCGTTCCGGCGGGCGGTCTCTTCTTCCCCTTCCACAAGCGGGAGGGGAATATGATCCACCTCTCCACCTCCGCCCCCGGTTTCGAACGCGATTTCGCCGCGCTGGTCGATGCCCGGCGGGAGGCCGATGCCGATGTCGCGCGCGATGTTCGCACGATCGTCGCCAGCGTGCGCGACGAGGGTGATGCGGCGCTGCGCGCCTTCACCGAAAAATTCGATGGCCATGATCTGAACGAGACCGGCTGGCGGATCGAACGATCGGATTGTCTCGCCGCGCTTGAGGCACTGCCGGCCGATCTGCGCGCCGCGCTGGAGCTCGCCCGCGATCGCATCACCGCTTATCACCAGCGCCAGCGCCCGGCCGACAGCGATACGATAGACGCCGCCGGCGTTCGCACCGGCGCGCGGTGGACCGCGGTCGACGCAGCCGGCATCTACGTCCCCGGCGGCCGCGCGGCCTATCCTTCCTCGGTGCTGATGAACGCGATCCCCGCGCGCGTCGCCGGGGTGGAGCGGCTGGTGATGGTCACGCCGACGCCCAAGGGCGAGGTCAATCCGCTGGTGCTCGCCGCCGCCGCGCTGGTCGAGGCCGACGAGCTATGGCGCATCGGGGGGGCGCAGGCGATCGCCGCGCTTGCCTATGGCACCGATCGGATCAAGCCGGTCGATGTCGTCACCGGCCCCGGCAACGCCTGGGTCGCCGAGGCCAAGCGCCAGCTTTACGGCGTCGTCGGCATCGATATGGTCGCCGGCCCTTCCGAAATCGTCGTCGTCGCCGATGGCCGGAACGATCCCGAATGGATCGCCGCCGATCTGCTCAGCCAGTCCGAACACGATCCGACCAGCCAGTCGATCCTGTTTACCGACGATGCCGCCTTCGCACGCGCCGTCGGTGAGGCAGTCGATCTCCAGATTGGCACGCTCGCCACGGCCAAGGTCGCTCGCACCGCCTGGGATGCCAATGGCGCGATCATCGTCACCGGATCGCTCGACGAGGCAATTCCGCTGGTCAACCGCCTCGCGCCCGAACATCTCGAACTCGCCGTGGATGATCCGCAGGCGCTGTTCGATTCGGTCCGTCACGCCGGCTCGGTGTTCCTCGGCCGGCATACGCCCGAAGCGGTCGGCGATTATGTCGCCGGCCCCAATCACGTCCTCCCCACCGGCCGCCGCGCGCGTTTTTCGAGCGGCTTGTCGGTGCTCGATTTCATGAAACGCACCAGCTTCCTCGCGCTGGACCCTGCGTCGCTCGCCCAGGTCGGCCCGGCGGCCGTCGCGCTCGCGGAGGCCGAAGGGCTGCCCGCGCACGCGCGCTCGGTTGCCTTGCGCCTGGCGGGGGACCAACCGGAATTGAACCTATGACTGCCCGAACCGCCGCTCGATCCAAAGCCCGCGCCGCCGCGCGCCTTGCCGCCGTCCAGGCGCTTTATCAACACGATATGGAGGGCACCGCGATGGCGGCGCTGCTCCACGAATTCCACAATCACCGGCTCGGCGCGACGATCGACGGCGTGGAATTCGCCGAAGCCGATATCGACTTTTTCGATGATCTCGTCAGCGGCGCGATGGCGCGCCGCGGCGAGCTCGATGCGCTGATCGCGGGCAAACTCGCCAAGGGCTGGAGCTTCGAGCGTCTCGACAAGCCGATGCGCCAGATTCTCCGCGCGGGCACCTATGAACTCATCGCCCGGCCGGACGTGCCGACCAAGACCGTGATCAGCGAATATCTCGACGTCGCCGACGCGTTCTACGACAAGCCGGAAAAGGGCTTCGTCAACGGCCTGCTCGACGCGCTGGCGAAGGATGTGCGGGCTTAGGCGTGGCCGAAATCGTCAACCTACGATTGGCGCGAAAGGCCAGCGCGCGGGCGGCGAAGGAAGCGACGGCATCCGCCAATCGCGCGACGTTCGGGCGGACGAAGGCGGAGAAAAGCGCGGCGAAGATCGACGCGGCGCGCACCGCCAGCCTCCTCGATGGCGCGAAGCGCGACCGCCGCGGCGGCGACTGAAGCCGCCTGTCGTCATCCCAACGCCGGCCGCGCTCAGCGCGCCTGCAACACCATGTTGAACGGCCCCTCGGTCGCGCGATCCACGCTCTCGAACCCGCCCGCCAGGATCACTCCGCGCAGCTTCTTCTCGCCGGCCTGCGCGCCAAGCCCTTCGCCAACCTCCTGATCCAGCGAGGTCGGCACGCAGATCATCGTCGATGCATTGTAATACATCCGGCCGACCGGGTTCATATTGCCGCCGGGCGCGTCGCTGGCGATCGGCTCGACGATCATCCAGCTGCCATCGTCCGCCAGCATCTCGCGCATGTGTCGCGCGCAGCCGCGCGGATCGCCCATGTCGTGCAGGCAATCGAACATGGTGATCAGGTCGAATCCGGTTTCGGCGATGTCCTTCGCCGGCACGGTTTCGAAGCGGACGCGGTCGCCCAGGTTATGCTCGTTCGCGTGCTGGCGCGCCTTCTCGATCGACGGCTCATGGAAATCGAAGCCGACGAAGCTGCTGTCGGGATAGGCC
>JBQCEK010000173.1:0-14864 GCA_051960335.1 Sphingomonas sp. | reverse complement strand
AAGCTGAAATCATCGTCCGCCATGGCACTGATCCCCATCCGAAATCACTCAGATGAGGATGCTGGGAGGTGCCCCTCAAGGGCCTCCATTCTGGCTTTGCTCAAAGCCGCATAAATGCGGGCGTTGGCGGACTACCTGCCTAACAGTGGAGGCACGTCAGCCGTAGTGCCTCCATCAAAAACGACGTGCAGACGCCACTTCCGGCGCCTCGTGGAGGCACCGCTTTTATCTTGCCTTACCCTGCCCCCCTTTCTGCCCACCTCCCCGTCGCGAAAAAAAGGAAGAAGCAGCGTCGACCCGACGCCGCCTCTCCCCATCGCATTCCTGGTGATCAGTGCGCACCGACCATCGCCTGATGTGCAGATTGGCGGCTGCGACAGCTGCGTTTGCCAAGCGTGCCGTGCGCCATGCCATCGCCATCAACGAGCATCACGCTCGCGAACCAGCGACCGTCCAATCGCCCACAGATGGCGATCCGGTCGAGCGTCAAATCATCCTCATCGATGCTCTCGTACGACCCGAGCCAGCGCTCCTCGACCCTGGCCTCCCAGAGAAAATCACTCTCTTCCGCTTCGAGAAACCGCTGCGCCAGTGCGTTGCCTGCCGTGTACCCGAACTCGATTTCCAGGCCTGCGACCAATACCGCCATGACCCTGTCGCTGCTCCTGGCCGACGCCGTTCCGAGGTGGTGAACCCTGTTCATGATGACCTCCAGCTTCCCTGTTCCCCTCATCGGGAACGGCGTCCCGGAGAGGGCTGGCGGAGCGGCTGTCAGGGCCGCTGGCGCGTCAGCGCAAGCGCCGCGAAGCGGACGTGGGGGGAACCGATTTGCGCAGCAAATTGGGGGGTACCCGCGGGCCTTGATAGCCGCTTCGCCGGCCCTCATGCTGGGCCTGTCGAGACGAGCCTCCCCCCTCTCGATCTCGTGCGATCGCGCCTCAACGACCATCGCGCCTGATCACGAACAAGGGGCTCGGTTCTTGTTCCGGATCGATTGCCGCCGGCGTGTCGACGACGGGTCCGCCGAGCGCGAACAGCGTGCCGCTTCGACGTCGCGGCGACGGGACGTGCATGTCGGAAGACGGCCCCGCGACCGCGCCGAGATAGGCGACCGTTTCGGCCGGAAGCGGGCGGATGCCGTCGCGCCAGGCGATATATCGTGCCGGTCCCGCATTATAGGCGGCGAACAGGCCGGGATAGCCGAACCGGTCGTACATGAGGCGCAGGTAGAAGGTACCGGCGAGGATATTGTCATGCGGATCGTCGGGATCGGTGCCGAGACCGAGCGCCTTGCGCATCGCCGTCCAGGTACCTGGCATCAACTGCATCAGCCCGATCGCGCCGGCGGGGCTGCGGATCGGGTGGCCGCCGAGCGTCGTGTGACCGCCCGATTCGACGCGCATCACGCGTTCGATCCAGGCGACCGGCACCCCGAAGCGCCGCGACGCTTCGGCGGTGAAGGTGCGCCAGTCGGCGACCGACCGCGCGTGACCGGGCGTGGCGACCGCGAGCGCGAGCGCGGCGATCACGCGGGTCAGCGCCGCCACAGCAGGCGCGCCGTGCCGATCACGTCGCCGCGTTCGGTCACCCCGAAATAGCGCCCGTCGAACGAGGCCGGGTCGGGATTGAGGAGGAAGAGTTCGCCGTCGCGAAGCCGGTAGCAGCCCTGCCATGCCGGCATGCGCCGGCCGCGGCCATCGACCGCGCGGCGCGTCGCGACGACCTGACCGTCGATCAGAATATGGGGTCCGGCAGCACAGACACGCTGGCCCGACCGCGCGGCGACCCGCTTCACCAGCGGCACGTCGAGCGGCAGATAATGGCGCGCGGCGGCGAACCGGTGGAAGCGCTCGGGCGGCCGGGCGATGACCATGTCGCCGGGGACCGGCGTGGCGCCAGGCGCGACCAGATAGAGCCCGATCAGCGCGCTCGCGGTCGCGTTCCAGACGAGCCGCGGCGCTGGCGGCAGGATCGCCGAGCCGATCACCAGGCCGAGCGCGAGGCCGCCGAGCGTCATCCGCCGCAGCCGCCTCGCGCGGTGTCGCTTGAGGGTCCGCAGCGCCTCGCCCCACGCCAGCAGCGGGGCGTCGCTCGGGCTCTCTTGGCGGCGGCTCATCGCTCGAACTCGCGCATCGCCTGCTCGGCGGACCAAGCATCGAGATCGTCGATATGATATTGGACGTAGCGGCTGTGGCGGCGGAACACCGGGCCCTTGCCGGCGCGGCGCAGCCGCTTGAGCAACCGGCTCGAGAATTTGAGATAGGCCGCGGCCTGGTCGGTATTGAGGAAGGGCGAGCCGCGCTTCGCGCGGGCGGCCCGGCCGATGTCGTCGTCGCTGTCCATCGTGTCGCGATCCTGTCGAGGCGGATCGCAACCGCGCGATCCCGTCCCCGGGGATGCGGCGACGCGCACCAGTAAAGGAGTGTCGAAGATCGAGTCGGCGAAATCGACACGGGGCAAAAGCCCCGCGCCCGGCGAGGGACGCGGGGCCGAGGGCCGTCAGCGCGACCAGATGAGCTTGTGCTCGCCATTGTCGCCCTGCGTCAGCGTCGCGTAGATCGGCGCGGGGAAGCTCGGGTCGTCGAGCTTGAGGCTCAAATATTCCGCGCCGGTTTCGCGGGCGGCCTTGGTCCAGCCCGCACCGAACTCGACGCCGCCGGCGTTGACGCGGTGGTCGGGCGCCTTGTCGGTGTCGCGCTCGACCGGACGGATGGTCGCCTTGACGCGCAGCGTGAGCGTGCGGATTTCGCCGGAGTAAACGCCCTGCTCGTCGCGAGTGAAGCTGCCGATCTGTGCCATGATAACCTCCATTTCAGTGTCTCGACGCCGCCCGATTGCGGCCTCGATGCGGTTGCCAGGCCGCGCCCCGGAGATCCGCGCATCCGCAGGACCGCAGCGTCAGCGGAGGACGGCAGCGAGCCGGGCTTCTTGCCTCGCGAGGAAGGCGCGCTCACGCGCCGGGGAAGAAGGCCGGCGGCGCCGTTGCGCGGGGAAAGCGGGGGGCGGCAGACCGCGATCGATCAAGGCCGGACGGGCGGTTCGAGCACGATTAGAGGCCCAAGGCGTATGGATCAGGTTCCCCTCGCGGCGCAGGGCCAGGCCGGGAATCGCGCCCCGATCTGGGTCATTGGCGACGCCGCCGCTGCGCGCTAGACCGGCCGCGAGGAGCATCGCGATGCGTGTCGTGGATCAGGTTCGGCGGCTTGTCGACCGGCTGTCGCCGGAACCGATCTGCGACGCCTGCATCGGCGAACGGCTCGGGCTTTCGGCGCGCGAGGACGCTGCGCGCGCCGCGAGCGAACTCGCCGGGAGCGACGGGTTCGAACGGCGCAAGGCCGCCTGTGCGCTGTGTGGAAAGACGCGGCCGGTGATCGTGCGCCACGACAAGTCCATGGCCTGACAGGGCTTGCGGGACGGCGGATCGCCGCCGTCCCGCTCGCGTCGATCAAGCCGCTTGCGCAAACGGCGGCGCGGAGTCGTCGGGGTCCGGCAGGGCGCGCGCCGCCTCGACCTTCGCCGGCGCCGCGCCCGTCCCGACCCCGCCGCGCGCGGTATATGCCGAGGCCGGGAAGGCCAGCCACCGGGGCACCCAGCGCTCGACCCTGGGGCGTCCGTCGGCCCCGTCGAGATGGTCGCGGACGATCCGTTTCATCGTCGCATTTTTCTGCTTGGCGTTGGCGCTGGCGACCGCCTCGCCGGCGACCTCCGCGACGAGCGCGTTCAGCACCTCCTTGTCGCGGACCAATGCGAAGAACGCGTCGTCCGCCTGCCACCAGTCGGCCATGTCCACGCCGATCTCGGCGCCGAGCGCGGCGACCGCCGCGCCGCCGCTCGCCAGCGTCTCGCCCATGACGATGGTGACGATCTCCATGACGATCGCGTCCGGCAAGTCGATCAGCCGCAGGAACAGCCCCGCCACGCCATAATCGTCGCCATTGCCGCCGGTGACGGTCGGTTCGTCGGGCGAAAAGCCGAGCATGTCGAGCACCGCGCGGCGGCGTTCGTCGAACAGCGTCTCGCCGCGACAGGTTTCGACGCTCTCGCGCACCGCGTCGTTGCCGGTTGCCTGCGGCTCGGGGGACACGCGCCACAGCGGCGACCCGCCGATCGCGTGAGCGACCATCAGGCGCAGCGCGAGGCCCGGATGGCCGAGCAGCGCGGCGCGCACTGCCGCGTGGCGATGGAGGTCGAGATAGGTCTGCATCGTCGACGTGATTTCGGGACGCGGCGGCCTCGGCACGTCGGGCGTCTGCCCTTGCGCGACGCGCTGTGCTTCGTGCCGCGTGAGATAGCCTTCATGGAAGGTGACCTCGCCGGTGCTCCGGACATCGACATAGACGCGCCCGCCCTTGCGCTTGGCGGCCTTCTCATGGTCCCACAGATGGAAATGCTCGGATGGCGGCACGATCACGACGTCACCCCAGCCCTGCTCCAGATAGTCCGCGCGACGCGCCTCGATCGCGGCGTTCTGCGCGGTCCAGAACGCGTCGGCATCGGCGAAATAGCGATCCTCGCCGAACAGGTCGGCGACGATCGCGCCGGCGAACGTGTCGGGATCGAACAGCGCGAAGCGGACGGGGATCGATTGTCCGCCAAACAGCCACGCCTTGAGCTGGTGGCCGGTCGGCATATAGCTGTCCGGATCGTCGAACAGCGCCAGCCAGGCCTTTTGCTGGCTCTTGCTCGCCAGCGTCAGGTGGCGGATCGTGGCGCGGTCGATTTGTTCGTCGCGGTAGAGGGTGCGGATGCGCGGCAGCAGGTTGCCGAGCGCCAGCACGCGGGCGATGACGAGGTCGGGCAAGCCGAAGGTGGCGGCGATGTCGGCGACGCTGCGGCCTTGCTTCACGAGACGCGTGAAGGTTTCCCACTGGGTGACCTCGTCGGCGTCGAGCCGGGCGAGGTTCTCGATCATCGAGGCCTCGATCGCGGCGGCATCGTCGCCCTCGGCGAGAATCCGACAGGGCAGCGGCTCGGCCTCGCCGGTTTCCTCGGCGACGATCCGCGCGGCGTGGAAGCGCCGCGCGCCGGCGACGATCTCGAAATGGCCGTCCTCGGCGGCTGGGTGCACCAGCAGGGTCTGGATGACGCCTCGCTTGCGCACGGTCGGCAGGATGTCGCGACGTCGGGGGCCTTGCGGCCATAGCGCATGTTGGTCTTGCTGACCGAGAGCTTGCGTTGATCGATGAAAGCGAGGGTCATGGTCGTACTCCTTGAAACATCGGTCCCCGGGTCTTGAGAATGAGCCGGGCCGGCTTCGTCATTGGCGGGAGACGCCCGCCATCGTCTTTCGCCGTCGCGGACGGCGGAAGCTCGGGATGCGGATCATGGCCCGCGCAGGGCGATCTCGGCGGCGAGAATCGAGCCAGCGCGGCGCGCGGCGTCGGCCCAGACCGACAGCGGCCGGGTGCTGCCGAAGCCGATGTCGCGTTCGATGGCGAGGCCGAACGGCAGGCGAACGCTTTCGATTTCGGCGAGGCTGAACGAACCGAGCTCGGGGCAGCCGAAACCGAGATCGGCGAGGCCGAACAGCGTATCGCCATCGGCGTCGAGTTCGGTCGCCAGCCATGTCGCGGCGCTGACCGGGCTGAACAGTTTGAGGAACGGGAACGGATCGAACCGCGCGCCGCTGCGCGCGGCGGCGAGGCCGGCTTGATGGTTGGCGCGCAGCGCGTCGCGACAATCGGGGGTGAGGAGGATCATGCCGCAGCCCTCACGTCGATACGCGCCGCTTCGGCCTCATTGTGGCGGACGAGCAGCCAGTCGGCGGCCTTGCTGGCGGCGCTGGCGGCGCGGAAGATGGCGCGATTGTCGCCGCGCAGCACCTTAAGCCATGCGCCGAGATAATCGGCATGGCGTACGGTCGGCACGATGCCGAGCGCGGCGCAGAGGAAGGCCGATCCGAGTTCGGCAACGAGTTCCTCGCGCGCGTAATCCTTCGAGCCGAACGCATTCCTGAGGTCGCGCGCGAGCCTTTTGGGGTGGCCGGTGGCGTGGGTCAGTTCGTGGAGCGCGGTGCGATAGTAATTGATCTGGTCGAAGAAAGCGGGCTGCGGCGGCACGACGACGAGATCGGGGTCCGGCGCGTAATAGGCCTTGTCGCCGCCGACCCGGAACGGCACGCCCGAGGCGGCGATGACCGCCTCGGCGACCGGCACGATCTCGCGGTCGGCGAGCGGCGCGGGGTCGGTGGCGAGGTCTGCGCGCAGTCCCTCGCACTGCGCGACGTTAAAGACGGTGAAGCGCTTGAGGAAGGCGATGGCGCGGGGGTCGTCGCCGTCGCGCGCCGCGCGCTCGGTTTCGGCGGCGGGGGTGAAGCGGTCGGCATAGACGACGGTGACGCCATGCTCGCCCTTGCGGACGCAGCCGCCAGCGTCGAGCGCCTGCCGGAAGGTGAGCCATGATTGCGACGGCCAGCGATGCTCGATCACCGCGCCCCACAGGATCAGGACGTTGATCCCCGAATAGGGACGACCGGAAAGCGCGTTGCGCGGCAGCGCGCACCCGGCCCCGCCGCTCGCCTGCGCGGCGCTCCACGGCTGGACCCATGGGAAACGCCCGGCGTCGAGTTCGGCAATGATCCGGGCGGTGACCTCGGCATAGAGGTCGGCGCGCGGCTCGCCGCGCGCGGCGCTGCGCCGGCTACGGGCGCTTCGGCTGGATTTTGTGGCCATGACGTCTCCCGGCCACCCGAAAAAGGCATAAAGCCTCCCCGCGACGGGGGGGTTGGGCGGAACGAGCGACCATGAGGCCCGCGCAAGCGGCCGGCGGCACCGGCACGGGCGGAACGAAGAGGAGCACCCGGCGCGCCAGCGCAGGGTTGCCGCCGGATGCGGCGGGTCTAGCCGGGAGCGCCGCCCGCACCCGCCGTATCGGGAGGCTAAAGCGACGCCGCCGCGTGGCAGACGCGGCGTCCGCTGTCCCTGCGCCAGCGATTGTCACCGGTACGGCCGAGACCCGGCCCGCGGGGCTCGGCGACGACCGCCGCAGGGCGGTCGCGTAGAGCGCGGTCGCGCGACAGCGAGAGGCGCCCGTCCTTTGTCGCCGCGCTGCCCGCGAGGGCCCGTCCCGCCCGCGCCCTGTGCGGCCCTCGACAAGTGACCTTGCGACCGTCGGCGGAAAAATCGTCACGTCGCGTCGGGCCCGAACCTGGTCGGCGCTCGTTCCACGGGATCACGACGAAGATCGGCGAGCTGATGATGGATGCGAGGAACTATAGCCGCTGGATGCGGGCCGGGCTGGATTTCTGGTTGCTGGCGATCGAGGCGTCGCTGGTCGCCACGATGCGACTGACACGGATCGCAGCCGGCGGCCCGCAAGCGGTCGGCGAGAGTCAGCTGATGTTGTCGGAGAAGATAGCGGCAGCAATGGAGCTTCAGATGAAACTGGCCGGGACGATGCCCGGCGCGACGCCGCTCGATGCGACACAGCGCACGGTGCGCCATTATCGCGGCAAGGTCGCCGCCAATCGCCGTCGACTATCGCGCTGAGCGGAGTATGAAAAGCGCAACGCGAACATGCCGGCACACGCCGACGGAGATTACCTCCGAATGATCCTGCTTGCCGCTACCTTCGTCTGCGCCTCGCCGCAGGTCGTGGATGGCGACGATCCGCTGCGGCGGCGAACGCATCCGGCTGGCGAGGATCGATGCTCCCGAACTGCCGGGCCACTGCGCGCGAACGCGGCACTGTGCGCCGGGGGACGGTCGGGCGAGCAAGGCGGCGCTTGGCCAGATTGTTCACGGCCGGACGCTTCGGTGCCGGCCGGTGCCGGCGAGCCCCAGAGGCGGTTCAATTTACGATCGATGGGGCCGGACGGTCGCACGCTGCACGGTCGGCGGGCGCGATGTCGGTGAGGCAATGATCGCGGGAGGCTGGGCAATCTCCTGGCCGCACCGCTGAGACCGCATCAGGAGCGCTGGGCCGAAGCGCTCGCGCTCGAGCGGCGGCACGGCCAGGATGTCCGGGGCTTCGTCGCCGAGCGCATCAACGGACTGGCGCTGCGCGGCGACGTGGAGGGGATAAAGCGATGGCAGGCCATCCCAAACAAGCTGGACGCGATATGCTGTTCCTTATCGAAGCCGGCGTGCTGACGGCGCTGACGCTGGCTGCAGCGATCACCGGCTAGCGCTCGATATTCTGATGGCCTCGACGCTGAGTTTCGTTCAATTCCAGAGCGGGGCGGTGCTTCGTTCGCGAGCCTCCCGACATGCGCAGAGCGCAAAGCGATCAGATCGGCGTCCGTTTTCGAGTCTCGCGGTCGCCGTTCGCGCCTAGAGCGCTGATAGAAAAGCCCGAGAATAGCGGCACGCGATTTGCTGAGATTGCGGGCATCGGGGCGACGGCTGCGAACGATCGATGGCAAGCAAATTATGCAATGATCTCCGCCGCTTCAATTTATGTTAAAGCGTACAGCTCGACTCGATGGGATATTGCCCGAGCGCGGGGGCGCCAGAACCTAGAGGGAGTCATGGAACGCGCAACAACTGTGAGCCACTATCGCATTTCGGCCGACTATCATGGGCGTCGAGCTGCGCAAGAGGTCGAGCTTGCCGAGCGCGCGTCGGACGTTGCGGTGAAGAAAGCGCATCTGGAGCTCGCCCGGCGGCACCGCGAGCGCTGCGGGCGCGTGCAATGATGCTGCGATACCGACTGCACGCTGCAGAACATTGCCTTGTTCAAATGAACGACGATGCGCGCTACTTCTGCCACCTGGCGAAGGGCCATCGCGGCGTGCACCAATACGCGCCCGTCGATCTCATCGAGTGGCGAGGCGATAGCCCGTCGATCTTCGCGCGACCCAAGCACGGCGCTGCCGCCTGACAAGACGCAGCGACGGCAATGCGAGGGCGCGAATATTCCGCGCTGGGAAGGACGCTGCCCCCGGCAGCGCGTGAATATTCGTCTAAACCCAAGTTAAACGGCTGTTTTCGGCGGAACGCCGACGAATTCCCGCGGTTGGAGGCAGGACTTTCAGCGCGGAGGAACTGCCCATGTTCATGCACAACAAGCGTCTGCAATATACCGTTCGGGTTGCCGAGCCGAACCCGGTCCTAGCTTCGTTCATGCTCGAGCAGTTCGGCGGCCCAGACGGCGAACTGGCTGCAGCGATGCGCTATTTCACGCAGGGCCTCGGCGAAGACGACGCCGGGCGCAAGGACATGCTGCTCGACATTGCGACCGAGGAACTCAGCCATCTCGAAGTGATCGGCTCGATCGTCGCGATGCTGAACAAGGGCGTGAAAGCGGAGCTCGCCGAGGCGGCGATGACCGAGGCCGAGCTCTATCTCAAGATGAACTCGGGCGGCGACAGTCACACCCAGTCGATCCTGTACGGCGGCGGCCCCTCGCTGACTAATTCGTCGGGCGTGCCGTGGAGCGCCGCCTATATCGACAGCCGGGGCGACCCCACCTGCGACCTGCGATCGAACATCGCGGCGGAGAGCCGCGCCAAGGTCGTTTACGAACGCCTGATCAACATCACCGACGACCCGGGGATCAAGGACGCCCTCGGCTTTCTGATGACCCGCGAGATCGCGCACCAGAAGAGCTTCGAGAAGGCGCTGTACGCGATCAAGGAGAACTTCCCGTCGGGCAAGCTGCCCGGCCTGGCGGCCTATGCCGATCTCTACGTCAATAGCTCACAAGGCGATGGTGACGTCGAGGGTCCGTGGAACAGCGGCGAGCAATGGCAGCGCATCGACGATGTCGAAGGCTCGCTTCCGCTGGATGGCGGCGACGGCGATGCGAGCGTGGGGCTGGACAAGGCGCAGAAGGCGGCGAGCACGGCCCTTGCGAAGCGTACCGTGTCCGACACCGCGGCTAATCCTGCGACCGGCGCCGATCTCGGGGCGGGACCCGGCGCTGGCAAGACGACGGACGAGGACCTCGGCGGTGCCAAGGACATGAAGGATGCCAGGAAAATGGCCGACGCGGCGGGCGTCTGAAACCCTGCTGCACGCCTTTTGCGAGGAAAAACCCATGTCCGAATTCAACGATAACGACACGCGCCACATCTTCTTGGTCGGCCTGCGAGACGCGCACGCGGTCGAGCATCAGGCGCTGGCGCTGATGGACCGACAGATCGATCGCCTTTCCCATTATCCCGAGGTCGAACAACGATTGCGCGAGCACCGCCAAGAGACCGAGGAGCAAATTCGCCGCCTCGATCACATTCTCGAAGATCTTGGTGAAAAATCTTCCGCAATCAAGGATGCGGCATTGACGATTTCTGGGAATGCCGCGGCGCTCGCCCATGTCCTTGCCGCCGACGAGATATTGAAAAACAGCTTCGCCAATTTCGCCTTCGAGAATTTCGAGGCCGCCAGCTACAAAGCCTTGATCACGATGGCCGAGGTCGGCAAGTTCGACGCGGCCATTCCGCTACTGAAGGAAACGCTGGCGGAGGAAGTGGCCATGGCGCGGTTCTGCGACGAAACGCTGCCCGAAGTCACTCGAAAATACCTGTCGTTGCGCGCCGCCGGGCAATCGGCGAGCCACTGACGGCGATCGGATCGTGTCGATGCCCGGGGTAATTTCTCCCGGCTTGATCAAGAAGGATTTGCGGTCAGCCCTTGGCTCGCTGGTCGGGCGGATAATCCTCGGGCTCGATCTGACCCACGCTGGGCCGGTCCTCGACCTTCTCCTGCGGCCGCCCCCCTTCGGTGGGAGCATGGTCGCCAGCAGTTCGGCGCGTCGCGCCGTTCGACCGCTTCTCTCTCCGCGACGCCATTGCCGTACCCTCCTGTTCGATGCGGCGCGACCCATCACCATGACAAACAACTGCCGCGCGAAGAGAAACGAGCGTTCGTCCCGAATGTTGCGGCGCGCCGGCGACAATCCTTCTGCGTCTCGCGACCTCGGGATTTCCGCGTGAAAGATGCCTGCAATTGACCGGGAGCGGGCAAGGTCCCTGCGCACGGGGACCGATGGACAGCGCGGGCCGGGGCGTCCATGTTGCTGCACACGACCGAGGAAAAAACCGGTGACCCGCACTGTCGACGATGCGCTCGATCTTTACCTGGCCCGGCTGGCCCTGCGATCGCCGCTCGGCGACGCGGAACGCGCCGCCCTGCTTTCCCTTCCCGCCGAAGCCAAAGTCGTCGGCGTCGAGCGCGATTTTGTCAGGATCGGCGACCGCGTCGACCATGCCTGTCTGGTCGTCGATGGGCTGGTCGCACGCTTCGCTCAGATCCGAAACGGCATGCGCAGCTTCGTCGCCTTGCATATTCCCGGCGACATGGCCGACCTCCATTCCGTCGTGGCGCCGCACGTCACCTGGGCGTTGCATGCGCTTACGGCGACAACGATATTGCGCATTCCGCATTGCGCGATCCGGTTGCTGGCCGATCGCTTTCCCGCTTTAGCGATGGCGTTCTGGCGCGATTGCGTGGTCGACGCCAACGTTCTTGCACAATGGACGGTCAATATCAGTCGCAAGGACGCCTTGTCCCGGGTCGCTCATCTTCTTGCCGAGATGGACGCGCGCTACGCAGCGATCGGGCTCAAGGCTGGCGACAGCTACCCCTTCCCCGTCACCCAGGCCGACCTGGCCGATGCCGTGGGACTGACCTCGGTTCATCTCAACCGTGTGTTGCGCCGACTGCGCGACGATGGTCTGGCGACGAAGCATCTGGAAAGCGTGACGGTCTCGAACCGGCCCGCGCTTGCCCGCGCCGGCGAATTCGACCCCGCCTATCTTCAACTCGATTGCGATGATCGCGACCATTCGCATTGATGGGGATTAAGCGGCGCAACCAGAACCGGCCTCGCGCATTTTGGGGTCGATGCCGCGCTATTTCTTCCACGTTTACAACCGCTCGGGCGATGCGCTCGACGAGGAGGGTCTCGAACTTTCCGATATTGGCGCAGCGCGTGATCACGCGCTGCGCGGGATACGATCGCTGCTGAGCGCCGAGGTGCTCACCGGCAAGCTCGATCTACACGGCCATCTCGACGTCGCTAACGCCGATGGGACGAAGGTCGCGCGGGTCGAATTCGGCGACGCCCTCGTCATCCGGCCGGCCTAGCCTTGGATATGACGGGGCGGCTCGTGATCAATCCGGCGCCGATGCGGTGCTCCTGCCTCCAGCTTGCTGGTGGAAATCGGGGTCGCAGCCCGGTGGGCCGAGAAAAACCGGCGCGTGATCGCCGGCTCAAGCGAAGCTCGGCATCATCCGGAATTCGGGCGCCGAGGGTCGCTCGGCGCTTGGGCGGCCCCATCCGACGATGCGGGGCTGAGCCCTTTTGAGAGGAGGCGTGTTGCTTGGGACAGACATCGGCTGCCAGTGCCGCGACGATCAGCCTCGGGGAGGAGCTGGGCAAGGGGATGCGCCGGCTTGCGCAATTCGACATCGGCGATCGCCTCGTCGAGGTCGCCGCGGGACGGGATTCGATCTGGGCAATCATTCGTCGCGCGGGCCGTGGCGGTCTCGCCTTGCGCCTTGCCCATTGCTGGGGCGGGCCGGCCAAGGTTAAGCGGCGTCGAAGAAAGCATGACGAGCGCCTTCGCCTGAGCGTGGAAAGCGCGGTCGGCACCCAGACCATCGTCTTGCGCAGCGACGACATCGAGTTCGCGTCGCTTCGCGCGATAACGACCTTGACGCCGACGAGCGCCTTGCTCGTGCCATTCCTGCCCCGCGACCTGTATCCCCTCGACGACCGCGACGACCCGCTTACCAGCGCAGGCCAGGTCGAAGCGGCGCAGCGCGGCCTGAACAGCGGGCTTTGCTATTTCAGTTTCGACAAGCCGGCATTCGGCAGTGTGCTCTATTTCCAGAACCTCTCCGCGCTGAACGACTATTTTGTCGCGACCGGCACCAAGCCCGATGGCGCGGTCGGGGGAGAATGGCCCGAGCTCGGCTATCTGCCGCCGACGCCCCCGCAAAGCGGAACGCCGCCGACCCGTCCGCTTCCCGCGGGCAAGCCGGTGACGATGAGCGATGCGATCCTCGTCTTTCACGATGATGCCGCCCGCGGCGAACAGGATTCGGCGCGGCGTTTCCTCCAGCTGCTCGGGACCGCCTACCGCCAACTCGATGCTCCGGAAACCGACTATCGCAACTGGGTCGAGCGCGCCGACCGAACGCTGCGCGACCTCGAGACGGCGCCCGATGCGACGATCGGCCATTATGGCCACATCTATGTGCATCCTTATACCGCCGCCGAATATCCCGACATCATGGTGCAGATGTCGATCATATCGGCACTTCGCGACTATGCGACCTGGCGCAAGCAGGACATCGCCTTTGGACGGAAGCTGGAGGCGGGCTTGGATAAGTTCTACGATCGCGACCTGAAAACGATGCGGCGCTACCTGCCCAATGTCGGAAAGGACAAGGACAAGGACGCGGTCGACAGCTGGTATCTTTATCATCCGTTGCTCAATCTCGGCCATCTCGCGCGTGACGGCGACCCGCGCGCAAAGCGGCTGTTCATGGGTTCGCTCAATTTCGCGATCCGCGCCGCGCGACATTTCGACTATGCCTGGCCGATCCAGTTCAAGGTCGACAGCTTCGAGGTGATCGTCGCGGCGCGCAACGACGACGGGCTCGGGCAGACCGATGTCGGCGGGTTGTATGCCTTCGTTATGGTGCAGGCATATGAGCTCACCGATGACGACGTTTATCTGCACGAAGCGCGCAAGGCGATCGATGCTGCCAAGGGCATGCGTTTCGAGCTCAACTACCAGGCTAATCTCACCGCCTGGGGCGCCGCGGCGTGCATGCGGCTGTGGCGCATCACAGACCAGGAATATTATCTGCGCCAGGGCTATGTCTATCTGGCGAGCTTTTTCCACAATTCGGTGATCTGGGAATCGGAGATCGCCAACGCCGCAAACTACCGCGTTTTCCTCGGCGTCACCGCGCTTCACGACGCGCCCTATATGGCGATCTTCGAATGTTTCGACAGCTTCGCCGCCTTCGAGCGCTATCTGCGCGACAGCGGGCCAGACCTCGACCCGGCGGCGCGACTGCTGGTCAGCGAATATTGCAAATACGCGCTCGACCGCGGCTGGTATTATTATCCCGACGGCTTGCCGTCTGAGGTCCTGGCGACGGACAACATTCGCAACGGCCATATCGATCGCACCCGTTCCTTCCCGCTCGAAGACCTGTACGTCGACGGCCAGCCGGCGGGCCAGGTGGGCCAGGAAATCTACGGCTCGGGGGCGGCATTCGTGTTCGCGACCCGGGCCTTTCATGAAGTGAGCGGCGCGCCGTTCCGCATTTTCTGCGACCATTTTCCGGTCACCAGCGAACGAACCTCGGAGCGCTCGCTGACCTTCGGTCTCGACGGCGGTCATGCCCGACAGGCGGTGTTCAGCCTCGCTCGGCTTCCCCGCCGCTCGTTGCCGCGCTTCACGGTGCGAACGATCGCGGGCGAGGTTCTGCGGGCGCGCCGGCGAACCCCCGATCTCGTCGAATACCGGATCCCGGCGCGCGGCGAGATCAGTCTGCATTGGTGAGACGGCGCGTCGATGATCCCTGCCGATCCTGCTTTTCTCGAGGAGATGACGATGACGCCAGCGTCCGATGCCCACACCGCGCAGCCGAGCCTTGCCGGCCGGAGAGCCTTGGTCACGGGCGGCACCACGGGAATCGGCCGAGCGATCGCGGTCCTCCTGGCTAGCGAGGGCGTCGATGTCTTTATTTGCGGCCTGGAAGCGCAGCCGCTGGATGACGCCCTCGGCGATATCCGGGCGGTCGGATCGGGCGACGGCATGGTGATCGACCTTGCCGAGCCCGAGAATGTCCAGCTGGTGTTCGACCGGGCGATAACCGACCTCGGCGGGATCGATATCGCGGTGATCAACGCCGCGATCGCCGCCGACGGGCTCGGCGAGACAAGCGAAGCCGATCTACGGC
>JBQCEK010000172.1:0-2440 GCA_051960335.1 Sphingomonas sp. | reverse complement strand
ACAGGAAGATCTTGCCAGCGGCGTTGAGCCGGATCGAGCGCGACGCGCGCGTGAAGAGCTTCACGCCCAATTCCTGCTCGAGCGCGCTGATCTGTTGGCTGAGCGGCGGTTGCTGGATGCCGAGATGCGCCGCCGCACGCGTGATATGCTCCTCCTCGGCGACGGCGACGAAGTAGCGCAGGTGCCTCAATTCCATCGATCTCTCCTGCGATGCATATTTGCAGGATAATCGGAAGCGCTACAATGCCACTTTTTAATATTGCTAGCATCTTGATCGTCAGTGCCGGAGCACGATCATCTTGTCGTGAGTGAAATCGCGCATCGTGTAGGGGATGCCGCCGACGCCATGGCCCGACTGGCGTAACCCGGCGAACGGCATCCAGTCGGTCCGAAAGGCGGTGTGGTCGTTGACCAGCACCGTGGCGGCGTCGAGCCGCTCGCCGGCGTGAAGCGCGGTGTTGAGGTCGCGCGTAAAAATGCTCGACTGAAACGCGAAGGGCGTGTCGTTGGCGATCGCAATTGCCTCATCGAGCGATGCGATGCGCTGAATCGTCACGACGGGACCGAAGACTTCCGCGTTCGCCAGACGGCTGTTGCGCGGTGGATCGAGGACGATCGCCGGCGCCAGCGTCGTCTCGCTCACGCGGCCGCCGAGCAGCACCGTGGCGCCACCCTCGCGCGCTTCGTCGACCCATTCCAGGACCCGCGTCGCCTCTCGCGGCGCGATCAGCGGACCAACCTCGGTCGTCGCGACAGTTGGATCGCCGACCCGCAAGCGTTCGACGCGCGCGCGAAACCGCTCGATGAACGCATCGGCTAGCTCGGCATGGACGAGGATGCGCTGGGTCGATACGCAGACCTGCCCGGCATGATAGAAACTGCCCTTCACCAGCGGTTCGACGAGCGTGTCGAGATCGGCATCGGCGGCGATGATCGCCGGGGCGGCGCCGCCATGTTCGAGCGCGACACGCACGCCATCGGCGACCTTACGCCGCAACGACCAGCCGACCCGTGCCGAGCCGATGAAGCTCAGAAAGCCGATGCGGCGGTCTGTCACCAGCCGCTCAGCCAAGCTCAGGTCGTCGGTGAAGACCATCTGGCACCAGGGTTCGGGCAAACCGCAGTCGTGAACGATTGAGACGAAATCGCGGCAGCTGAGCGGGGTCTGATGCGCCGGCTTGACGATCACCGGCGCGCCGACCGCGATGGCCGGCGCAACTTGGTGGACGATCAGATTGAGCGGGTGATTGAACGCCGAGATCGCCGCGACCACGCCCACCGGCTCGCGAACGGTAAAAGCGCGACGGCCCGCGCTTGCCGCTGTGTAGCCCATCGGGACTTCGCCGCCGCCCAAAGTCCGCAGCGCCTCATAGGCATTGCGCACCCCGTCCGCGGCACGGTCGACCTCGACCAGCGCGTCGGTTAGCGGCTTGCCGCCTTCGCGCGCGATCTGGAGCGCTAGACGTTCCCGGTCGTTCACGATACGCTCGGCGACCCGACGAAGGATAGCCACGCGCTCGGCGACCGGGAGCCAGCCGTCGCGTTGGCGATACGCCCTGGACGCAGCCTCCAGTTTTGCCTCGATGCTTCCCTCGCTATCGACGGGCAGCTCGGTGATGATTGCTCGATCGAACGGCTGGACGATCTCGATCATTGTGTCAGGCATGCAGTTCCTGTCCGACCCTGCGCGTCTCGGTCGCGGTGATCGCGACCTCGTTATCGTCGCCGCCGCCGATCCGCCGCATGTCCTTGATGATCAAGCCGATGCCGCCGCAGCCAAATACCAGCCCGATGGCCGCCGTCACCAGCAAAGGCGCAACGAAGCTGCCGGTCGCGCCGACGAGCGCGCCGGTGACGACTGGTGCCAGCGCGCCGCCGACATTCCCGCCGAAATTCTGCAGCGAAACGAACGAGGAAACCTTGTTATTGGGCGCGACATCGATCGAGATCGCGTTGAGCGATGCCGTCGAAAGTGACAGGCTCCCCATGGCGAGCGTCAGGAAGGTCACGGCGATCGCGGTATCGTCGGCAAGGGCGCCGGCGACCACGAAGACGGTCGCCCCGAACATCCCCCCGACCGAAAAGCCTTTGCGCACCGCGGTCAGCGAATAGCCACGGGCGATGAGGCGGTCGTTGAGCCAGCCACCCAGCAGGACACAGACGATCCCGACCGCAAAGGGGAGCATGGCGAGCATGCCCGATTTCATCGTCGGCAGCTTGCGTTGCAGCTCAAGATAGCCCGGCAGCCAGGTCGCGAACACGAAGAACACGTAGAGATACCCAGCCTGCCCGAGCATCATGCCCCATGTGGTGCGATATTTGAGCAGCGAGGCCCAACTGATTTTCTCTTGGGCAGGCGTCGGCACCAGCTCTTCGGCAGCTTCGGGCGCGCGATAGATCGCCACCCACCAGATCAGCCAGACCGCGCCGAGAATACCCG
>JBQCEK010000171.1:0-4737 GCA_051960335.1 Sphingomonas sp. | reverse complement strand
GTCGATCCGATGATCGGGACGAGCGGGGGCGGGCATACCTTTCCGGGCGCCACCGCGCCGTTCGGCATGGTGCAGCTCAGCCCCGACACCGAGATCAAATATTTCAAGCAGAGCTATCCGTGGGCGGCGGGCTACCAATACAAGGATCCGACGATCCTCGGCTTCAGCATGACGCACTTTTCCGGGGCAGGGCATAGCGACCTCGGCGATTTCCTGATGACGCCGGCGGTGGGCGACGCTGCCTCGGTCAAGCTCGATCCGGGCACGTCAGACAAGCCGGGATCGGGCTATCGCTCGCGCTTCAGCCATTCGAGCGAAGTCGCGCACCCCGGCTATTATGCGGTGACGCTGTCGGACGATCATGTTCGCGCCGAGATGACAGCGGGAACGCGCGTCGGCGTGCATCGCTACACCTTCCCGGCCGACCAGGCCGCGCACCTGATCCTCGACCTGCGATCGAGCATCTACAACTACCCGGGCAAGGTCCTGTGGTCGTCGATCCGCATTCGGCCCGACGGGACGATCACCGGTAGCCGCCAGACGCGCGGCTGGGCGCCCGATCGCAAGCTGTTTTTCGCGATGCGCTTTTCCGCGCCGCTCGTCGACCACGCCTTCGTCAACAAGGGAGACGATGTCGTTTACAAGGGCTTTCAGGGCCCGGGGCGCGGTGAAGACGACGTGCAGGCGATCACCGGGCGCGATCTCGTCGCGCGGTTCGATTTCGGCACGCTCACCAAGCCGATCGAGGTCAAGGTCGCCATCTCCTCGGTCGATGAGGCCGGCGCGATCGCCAATCTCGACTCCGAACCGGGCGATTTCGACCAGATCCACGCCAGGACCGTCGCGGCGTGGCAATCCGCGCTGGGCGCGATCGATATCGACGCGCCGAAGGACATGCGCACCAATCTCTACACCGCGCTCTACCATGCGATGCTCGCGCCGTCGGTCGCAGGGGATGCCGACGGGCGCTATCGCGGGCCCGACAACCAGGTCCACAAGGCCGACGGGTTCACCTTCCATTCGACCTTCTCGCTATGGGATACGTTCCGCGCCGAACATCCGCTGATGACGATCATCGAGCCGGACAAGAAGAACGCCGATTTCATCAACTCGCTGATCGCCAGCCAGCAGGACAGCCCGTTCGGCATCCTGCCGGTCTGGCAATTCCAGGGGCAGGAGACGTGGTGCATGATCGGCTACCATGCGGTGCCGGTGATCGCGGATGCGTATCTGAAGGGCATCAAGGGCTTCGATGCCGCCAAGGCGCTCGACGCGATGGTGAAGAGCGCGACCTACGGCCAATATGGCGATCTGAAGGATTACATGACGCTCGGCTATGTGCCGATCGACCATGAGCCGGAGGCGGCGTCGAAGACGGTCGAATATGCCTATGACGATTGGACCATCGCGATGATGGCCAAGAAGATGGGCAGGGACGATGTGGCCGCAACCTTCTTCAAACGCGCGCAGAACTGGCGCAACAGTTTCGATTTCAAACAGGGCTGGGTCCGCGCGCGCCTGTCGAACGGCACGTTCCGCGAACCCTTCACGCCGACATCGATCAAATACGGATCGGATTATACCGAAGGCAATGCCTGGCAATATTCGTGGTTCATGCCGCAGGACGAGGGTGGGCTGATCACCGCGCTCGGCGGCGACGCGGCGGCGGTGAAAAAGCTCGACGCCATGTTCGATTACGACAATTCGAAGCTCGATTATTCGTCGTCGGAGGATATCGCCGGCCTGATCGGCCAGTATATCCACGGCAACGAGCCGAGCCACGCGGTGGGCTATCTCTATGATTACGCCGGCCAGCCGTGGCGCACGCAGGAGCGGCTGAAGCAGATCGTCGACAGCCAGTACAAGCCGACGCCGGACGGGTTCGAGGGCAATGACGACCTCGGCCAGATGTCGGCGTGGCTGATCTTCACCTCGATGGGCTTCTATCCGGTGACGCCGGGCAGCGGGCAATATGTGATCGGCCGCCCGTTCGTCGATCGCGCGGTGATCAACCTGCCGTCGGGCAAGCGCTTTACGATCGTCGCCGACAATCTGTCCGATACGAACGCTTATGTTGGTCAGGTGCTGCTCAACGGCAAGCCGGTGACCAAGAGCTACATCCGGCACGAGGATATCGAGAATGGCGGGACGCTGCGTTTCGTGATGCAGGCGACGCCGAATAAGCGCTGGGCGACCACGCCTGCAGACCGGCCCTATTCGATGACGCCATTCGCCCGGCGGTGAGGCGGTCGAAAGTTCCGAAAGTTCCGGGAAAGCGACATCAAGCACGCTTCAGCGGGTGAAAAAGACACTGTGCCAAAGCACCGGCAATGAGAAAGAACGTCGGCGCGAGATTGGAACAATAGCAGAACATGAGCCTGTAGGAAAGCGCGGTTTCCGCGCTGCTCAGCCAAGCGGATAAAAGGCGCCGACGACCCAGCGCCCTTCGCCGCGAAGCACGCCCCAGGCGCGCGCCGCCGCGCGGCTGTCCATCGCCTCGACGCCGAGCCCCCGCGCCTCCACCGCCCGGACAAAGGCCGCCGGGGGCCGAACGAGCGATTTTCCCGTGCCGAGCAGCAGAAATTCCGGCGCGGGATCGAGCGCGAGCAGCGACGCGACATCGCCCGCCGCCAGCGCCTCGATCGGCGGCGGCGACCAGCCATCGGCCCGCCGCGGCGTGATCAACAGCGCGCGATAGACATTGTCGTCGATCCGAAAGCCGCCGCCCGAAAAGCCCTTGATCAACGGCCCTTCGGCGCCGGGATCGCGATCGATCCGCATCAATCCTCGGCGGCCGGGCCGATCCGCTCCGCCTTGCCCCCGCCGACCGGCGTCGCCTGCGGCGGCTCGGCGCGCAGGCCGAGCGTGATGAGCAGCGACGACGAAACGTAGATCGACGAATAGGTGCCGACGATCACGCCCAGGATCATCGCCGAGGTGAAGCCGCGCAGCACGAAGCCGCCGAACAGCAGCAGCGCGCCGAGCGCGAGGATCACCGTCAGCGAGGTCATTACCGTACGCGGCAAGGTTTCATTGACCGACAGGTTGACGATCTCGCGCATCTCCATCTTGCGATAGCGGCGCATGTTCTCGCGGATGCGGTCGTCGATGACGATCTTGTCATTGATCGAATAGCCGATGATCGTCAGCACCGCCGCGACGATGTTCAGATCGAATTGCAACTGGGTGAGCGCGAAAAAGCCCAATGTCATCAATACGTCGTGCAAAATCGCGACGACGGTGGAGATGCCGAACTGCCATTCGAAGCGGAAGATCGCGAACAGCCCGATCGCGAAGATCGCGATCAGCACCGCCATCACACCGCGGTGGACGAGCTCGCCCGAAACCTTGCCCGACACGGTATCGTATTTGGCAAAGGTGGCGCCGGGGAATTTCGCGGCGACGGCGGCTTCGACCTTCTTCACGACGGCGTTGGTGCGGCCTTCGTCGGTGCCCGGCGGTTGCGGCAGGCGGATCGAGATCACCTTGGGATCGCCAAACGGCTGCAGCGCGACATCGCCGACACCGAGTTCGTCGATCGTGCTGCGCAGCTCGTCCATCGGCGGCGCGGTGACGAAATGCTCCTCGATCATCAGGCCGCCTTCGAAATCGACGCCCATGTTGAGCCCGCGCGCGAAGACCAGCGCAACCGCGGCGATCGTCAGCAAGGTGGTGAGCGCGAACGCGATGTAGCGCAGGCGAACGAAATCGATGTTGGTGTTGTCGGGGACGAGTTTCAGCAGGCGCATGGAGTCAGTCCCGGGATCAAATGTGGATTTCGCTGGGGCGATTGCGGCGAAGCCAGATCGCGACCAGCATGCGCGTGAAGGTGACGGCGGTGAACACCGACGTGGCGATGCCGAGCAGCAGCACGATGGCGAAGCCCTTGATCGGCCCCGAGCCGAGGATCAGCATGATCAGGCCAGCGATGGCGTGAGTCACGTTTGCCTCGAAGATCGTTCGGCTGGCTTCCTTGTAGCCGAGCTCGACTGCCTGCACGACATTGCGGCCGCGCCGCCGTTCCTCACGAATACGTTCGTTGATCAGCACGTTGGCATCAACCGCGGTGCCGATCGTCAACACGAAGCCGGCGATGCCGGGCAGCGTCAGCGTCGCGTTGAGCAGCGCCATCACGCCCAGGATGACGAACAGGTTGATGGCCACCGCGAGATCGGCATAGAGGCCGAAGCGGCCATAGGTCAGCAACATGAACACGATCACTGCGGTGAGCGCGATCGCCGAGGCGATGATGCCCGCATGGATCGAATCTTCGCCGAGCTCGGCGCCGACGGTATGTTCCTCGATCACCTTCAAGGCGACCGGCAGCTTGCCAGAGCGCAGCGCGATGGCGAGATTGTTGGCGCTTTCGACGGTGAAGCCGCCGCCGGAAATCGAAGCGCTGCCGCCGAGGATCGGCTCGTCGATGCGCGGCGCCGAGATCACCTGATTATCGACGATGATCGCGAACGGCTTGCCGACATTCTGCTGCGTCACCTTGGCGAAGCGGCGGCCGCCTTCGGAATTGAACTGGATGGTGACATCCGGCTGGTTGTTCTGATCGTACGATTGGGCGGCGTTGTTGAGCTGATCGCCCGAGATGATGGTGGTGCGATGAAGCGCGAGCATCTGCTGCGGATTATCGGCCATCGGCAACAGCACGTCGCCGACCGGCGCAATACCCTTGGCCACCTGCGCCGGATCGGCATCGACGTCGACCATCTTGAATTCGAGCTTGGC
>JBQCEK010000170.1:0-2334 GCA_051960335.1 Sphingomonas sp. | reverse complement strand
ACCGCGCTGCCGCCGGCGCCGACGATGAGATAAGGGCCGAAGGTTTCGTCGCGCGCGATGCCGACGATCAATTCCTGCGCATGCGGCCGCGCGATCATCGGCTCGATCTCATATCCGATGATCGACGCCTCGGGACGTTCGCGGCCGATCCGCTTCCGCATCGATTCCGCAGCGTCGGTGGCGGCGGCCGGCGTCTCCAGGCCGACGCTGACGCCACCGACATCGAGCTTGTGGCTGATCTGCGGCGAAACGACCTTCACGACATACGGCGCAGCAACATCGCCGCACGCAGATTCGACGCCGCCCACCGAACGCGCGAACCGCGCCGGCGCGACGGGGATGCCGTAGGCCGTCAGCACCGATTTCGCCTCGACCGCGGTGAGCGAGGCCCGCCCCTCGCCACGTGCGCCGACGATCATCGCGCGCGCCCGCGACAGATCGGCCTCGCAGGTGCGGCTATGCGCCGGGGCTTGCCGGATCAAGGCGCGCGCAGTGCGCGCGGCGATGAGATGGCCGATGCCAGCAACCGCCCCCTCGATCGAGTCGAACGAGGTGATTGGTGCCTGCCGGAGAGCAGCGCGCGCGGATGTAGCGTTAGCCGGGCCGACCCAGCAGCCGATCACTGGAACACGCGGCGCGGCGCCAACCGCCTCGACCAGCGCGGCAGCGGCCTCAGCCCCCGACGCAACTCCAGTCGAACTATACAGCGCCAGCACGGCATCGACATTGTCGTCGGCAAGCGCCGCCTTGACCGATGCGGCGAACGCCGCCGGCGCGCTGTCTCCCCCGAGATCGGCGGGATTGGCGCGCGACCAGGCGTGCCCCAGCGCCGCATCGATCGCCACAAGCGTCGATTCGCCGAACGACGCCATGCTGGCGCCGACCGCGGGAAGCCTGTCTTCCGCGAGGATTGCCGGGCCGCCGCCGTTGCTGACGATCGCGATCCTGTTGCCGCCGATTGCTCGTCCGTGCGCCAGCACTTCGGCCGCATCGAACAGATCGGTGAGCGTATCGACGACGACGATGCCTGCGCGCCGGAAGGCGGCGAGGGCGACATCATGGGCTCCGGTGATTGCGCCGGTATGCGACATGGCGGCCGCCGCCGATCCCGCCGATCGGCCGGCCTTTATCGCGATCACCGGCTTGGTGCGCGATGCAGCGCGCGCGGCCGACATGAACTTGGCCGGATTGGTGACGCCTTCGACATAAAGCAGGATCGCGCCGGTATGCGGATCGGCCGCGAACAGATCGATCAGATCGCCGAGGTCGACATCGCTCATGTCGCCGACCGAAACGATGCCCGAAAAGCCGACCTGGCGATCCGCCGCCCAATCGAGCATCGCGGTGACGATCGCCCCGCTTTGCGAGATCAGCGCCACGCGACCCGGCGCGGCCGCAAGCCCGCTGAACGACGCGTTGATTCCAGCATGCGGCAACAGCACGCCGAGCCCGTTGGGTCCAATAATGCGCAGGCCGTATGGCTGCGCCGCATCGAGCATCGCCTGACGAAGCGCCGGATTTTCATGGATGCCGGCGCTGATGACTACCGCCACGCGGGCACCGCGTTCCCCAAGCTCGGCGATCGCCTTCGGCACGCTGGCGGCAGGTATCGCCACCACCGCCAGATCGGGGATCTGCGGCAGCGCGGCGATTGACGCGCACCACACGACGCCGCCGCGCGTCCCCGTGCTGGGATTGACCGCCTGGATCAGCCCGGAAAAGCCGCCTTCGACCAGATTGTCGAGGATGATCGAACCGAGCGAGCCTGCGCGATCCGATCCACCGATCACCGCGATGCTGCGGGGATGCAGCAGGGCGTCAAGATTGCGCATGGTCATCGGGCATCTCGCGTTGAACGATGCGTGGCATCGATGGGAAAAGTTGGTTGCCGCACCCGCGCCGCCCCCGCGGACGAATGCGGCAACCTCGCCTGCTGGCTCAGGCGATCACGATATTGTCTTCGATCCGGGTGACGCCCGGCGCCGCCCATGCCGCACGTTCGGCGACCTGGCGTTCGTGGAAGCTGTGGACGGTGCCGCCGAGCCGGACGAGGCCACCGTCGGTGACGACGTTGATCGCGCTGGCGTCGGTATCCGCGGCGCGCTTGAACGCCTGAACGATGCGATCCTTGACATCGAACGCAGTCGGCAGCTTGGCCACCTCGATCAGGTTGGAGACGCCGAGCACGCCGGTGACGCGGCCAGCATCGTTGCGCGCGGCCTGGCGCTGATAGTGCCAATCGACCGTGCCGGTGAGCGTCACCCAGCCATGCTCCACCTTCACCGAGATCTTGTCGTCGGGAACGGTGACATCGAACGCCAGGATATCGACGAT
>JBQCEK010000169.1:0-5408 GCA_051960335.1 Sphingomonas sp. | reverse complement strand
TCCAATCGAACAAGGTCGATGTGATGAAGGTGCTGAGCCGCGACGGCGACCGCATCGGCCACGTCCACGCCTTCATGGTCCATAAGCGAAGCGGCCAGGCGGCTTATGCGATACTGTCGATCGGTGGCTTCCTGGGCATGGGCAAGGCCTTTTATCCCCTGCCCTTTCATTTGATGGAATACGATCCCGTCGCCGACGAATATCGCGTGACGATCGACCGCCGATTGCTGGAGGGAGGCCCAAGCTGGGCCAATAACGCGCCCGTGTTTGATCAGGCCTATGCCGATCGTGTGGCGAGTTACTACGGCGTCGAACGCGAGGATCTGACGCTGGGGTGAATTAGGGTCAAGCCGCGCGCCGGACGATTTTCGCCAGTTCATCGCGGTGTGCGTCTCGCGCTTCCTCGAGATCATAATCGTGCTGGAGACCGAGGAAGAACCCCTCTGACATCCCGAAATAGCGCGCCAGGCGCAAATCGGTTTCAGCATCCACCGCGGCTTGCTCGGCGAGGAGGCGAGCTAACACTTCGCCATCGACGCCGCTGCCGGCGACAACTTCATCGACCGAAATGTCGCTGCCGATCAAGAAATCCTCACGCAGGATCTCGCCCGGATGCACGTTCGGCAACCGATCGGATTCTTTAGCGATGATAGTCCTCGATGCGGACATCGTATGCACCTCCGTCATACCAACGGAAGGTGATCCGCCATTGGTCATTGACGCGGATACTATATGCCCCCTTGCGGTCGCCCTTCAACTCCTCGAACCGATTTCCCGGCGGAACGCGCAATTCGGCGGGGTGGGTGATGCGGTTCAGTTGACGCAGCTTGCGCAGCATGACGCTTTGCAGCTCTGACGGCAGCTTGCGGCTGCGCTCGCGGTTCCAGATGCGCTCGGTTTCCTTGTCGGCGAAGTTGCGTATCATGGTCTCACCATTGTTGTGCGCAACCGCACTACCACAACCACCGCCAGTGTAGCTTTGCCTATAGTTTGCCTATTGCCGCCCCTTTCGCCCCCCGCCCATCCGCATCTTCTGGCTTCTGCCGTAACGCGTCTTGCGGGTGCCGGGTTTGCCTTCGTTGGAGCGGCCCATGATCGGCGCCTTGCGCTGATCTTCGGGAAGGCCGAGCTCCTCCGCCTCCAGGCTGCGGATTTCGTCGCGCAGACGGCCCGCTTCCTCGAATTCCAGATCGGCGGCGGCGTTGCGCATCCGCTTTTCGAGCTCCTCGATATAGGCGCGCAGATTGTGGCCCACCATGTGCGGCCGATCATCGCCGATCTCGACCGTCACCTGATCCTTTTGCGACGCATCCTGGATGATATCGCCGATCTTACGGCGGATCGTTTCCGGGGTGATGCCGTTGGCCTGGTTGTAGGCGAGTTGCTTTTCGCGGCGACGGTTTGTTTCGTTGATCGCACGTTCCATGCTGCCGGTCATGCGATCGGCATAGAGGATCACCCGACCATCGACGTTGCGCGCAGCGCGGCCGATCGTCTGGATCAGCGAGGTTTCGGTGCGCAGGAAGCCCTCCTTGTCGGCATCGAGGATGCACACCAGCCCGCATTCGGGAATATCAAGCCCCTCGCGCAGCAGGTTGATGCCGACCAGCACGTCGTACACGCCGAGCCTCAGGTCGCGGATCAGCTCGATGCGCTCCAGCGTCTCGACATCGGAATGCATGTAGCGGACCTTCAGCCCGGCCTCATGCATGAACTCGGTCAAATCCTCCGCCATGCGCTTGGTCAGCGTGGTGACGAGCGTGCGGTAGCCGGCCTCCGCGGTTTTGCGGCATTCGTTGATGCAATCCTGCACCTGATCCTCGACCGGACGGATTTCGACCGGCGGATCGATCAGGCCGGTCGGGCGAATCACCTGTTCGGCGAACACGCCGCCGGTCTGCGCCATCTCCCAGTCGCCCGGCGTCGCCGAGACATAGGTGGTTTGCGGGCGCATCGCTTCCCATTCGTTGAAGCGCAGCGGCCGATTGTCGATCGCGGAAGGGAGCCGGAAACCATATTCGGCCAGCGTCAGTTTGCGGCGGTGATCGCCGCGTGACATGCCGTTGATCTGGCCGATCGTCACATGGCTTTCATCGACGAACAGCAATGCGTTTTCGGGCAGGTATTCGAACAAGGTGGGGGGAGGCTCGCCCGGCAGACGGCCGGTGAGGAAACGCGAATAAGTCTCGATCCCCGCGCAACTGCCGGTCGCCGCGATCATCTCGAGATCGAAATTGGTGCGCTGCTCCAGCCGCTGCGCCTCGAGCAGTTTCCCTTCGGCGATCAGCTCTTTCAGGCGCTCGGCAAGCTCGAACTTGATCGCCTCCATCGCCTGTTTGAGCGTCGGCCCGGGCGTGACATAGTGGCTGTTGGCATAGACGCGGACATAGTCGAGGCTGGCGACCTTCTTGCCGGTCAGCGGATCGAATTCGACGATCTCCTCGATATCGTCGCCGAAGAATGACACGCGCCAGGCGGTGTCCTCATAATGCGACGGGAAAATTTCCAGCGTGTCGCCCTTCACGCGAAAATTGCCGCGCGCGAACGCAGCGTCGTTGCGCTTGTACTGAAGCGCGACGAGCTTGCGTACGATCTCGCGCTGATCGACCGTCTGGCCCTTTTTCAGGTCGAAGATCATCGCCGAATAGGTCTCGACCGAGCCGATGCCATAAAGACACGAGACCGAGGCGACGATCACGACGTCGTCGCGCTCCAGCAGCGCGCGCGTCGCCGAATGCCGCATCCGATCGATCGCCTCGTTTACCGAACTTTCCTTCTCGATGTACGTATCCGATCGCGGCACATAGGCTTCGGGTTGGTAATAGTCGTAATAGCTGACGAAATATTCGACCGCGTTGTTGGGAAAGAACGACTTCATCTCGCCATAGAGCTGCGCGGCGAGGATCTTGTTCGGCGCCAGGATCAGCGCGGGGCGCTGCAATTCTTCGATCACCTTGGCCATGGTGAATGTCTTGCCCGATCCGGTGACGCCGAGCAGCACCTGATCGCGCTCGCCCGCCGCCGCCTGTTCGACCAGTTCGGCGATCGCCGTCGGCTGATCGCCCGCCGGCTGATAATCGCTGACGATCTCGAACCGTCTGCCGCCTTCCGCCTTTTCCGGGCGATTGGGCCGATGGGGAATGAACGATTGCCCCGTCTCCGGCTCGGCGAGGCTGGTGCGAATCTGGATAGCCATAGGCGTGCAATATGGGGGCAAGCGCCGCCATTCCCAAGCGTCGCGGATACCGGTATGATCTGGATCAGCCATAACGAGCCGCAAGCCCATCCAACCGAGGGGAGATGCCTGTGAAACGCTACGCCGTTGTGATCGCCGGCCTTGTCGCAGGCTGCCATTCCCCCCCGACCGTTACCGCCAACAACGCGTCGGCGGCGGAAGTCGCCGATAAAGTGAAGGCAGTTGCCGCTTCGGGCGATTTCGTGTCGCCCGGCCACTGGGAAGGCACCGCCACCATCGAGAAGATGGACATGCCTGGCGTTCCCGCCGCGATGGCCGAGCGGATGCGCGCTCAGATGGCCAAGGGACACAGCTTCGCGAGCTGCCTGACCGAGGAGGAGGCGAAGAAGCCCAAGGCCGACTTCTTCGGATCGGGGCCCGAGTGCCGGTACGACCACTTCACGATGGGAGGCGGCGTGATCGACGCGGCGATGACATGCACCGAACAGGGCGTACCGCGCACGATGACGATGAAGGGCACCTATAGCGCCGACGCTTATGCGATGCGGGTTGCTTCCTCGACGCCGGCGACGGCGGGCCATCCCATGTCCGGCATGTCCATGGCCGTGACGGTACAGGCGAAGCGCACCGGCGCTTGCACCGGCAAGGAGGACAATCTGGATGGCGGCCAATGACGCGTCGTTAACGCGCCCGCGCTAGATACCCTGTTCATGCGCACCGTCTTGATCTCGCTCCTGCTCGCTGTTCCGGCGTTTGCCGAGGACCCCGCCGCGCATTCGGGCATCGTCAAGGTTCGCACCGGCCCTGCCCTGTCCGATATCGCGCTGTTCGTGATGGCGGCGATCGGCGTGTGGCTGGCGCGGCGCGCGATGATCCGGCGAGCGCAGAGACGCCGCGAGGATTGACGCGCGCGCGCAGTTGCGCCAGCCAGCGGCGATGGCCCAAGACCAGCTCGACGCGCTCGAAGCGCTGATACGATCGCGCCGCGGCGGTGATGCCAAGGCTTCCTATGTCGCCCAGTTGTTCGGCAAGGGCCGCGCCAAGATCGCGCAGAAACTGGGCGAGGAAGCGGTGGAAACGGTGATCGCCGCCTGTTCGGGCGACGACGCGGCGATCGTTCCCGAAGCGGCCGATCTGATGTTTCACTTGCTGGTGCTGCTCGCCGACGCGGGGCTCTCGCTCGACGATGTCCGCGCCGAGCTTGCCCGTCGCGAAGGCATGTCGGGGATCGAGGAAAAGGCCCAGCGAAAGGAGTGATCATGGCGATCGACGCCACTGAACCCTATAACGATCAGAACATTTTCGCGAAAATCCTTCGCGGGGAAATTCCGGCAAACCGGGTCTATGAGGACGAGCACAGCCTCGCCTTTCACGACATCAATCCGCAGGCGCCGACGCACATCCTGGTGATACCGAAAGGCGCCTATGTCTCCTGGGACGATTTCAGCGCGCGCGCCAGCGACGCCGAGATTACCGGATTCGTGCGGGCCGTGGGCAGGATCGCGCGCGAGGCGGGGCTGGTCGCACCTGGCTATCGCCTGCTCGCAAACACCGGGCCGGACAGCCATCAGGAGGTGCCGCACCTCCATGTCCATATCTTCGCCGGCAAGCCGCTAGGGCCGATGCTGGTTCGCTGAACACAGCAACGCCCCGCCGCAGGGTATGCGACGGGGCGTGCCGATGGGTCGGGTTTCGTCAGAACGAGAATTGCGACCAGATGCCGATCTCGTCATAGGTACCGTGGTTGGTGCCGCCGATCGTGCCGTTCGATGTCGCGACCAGTCCGTTGTCCGCGCTGTCGCGCTTGTAGACCAGCGCCAGATCGACGTTCTTCACCGGCTGATAATCCAGGCCGACGTTGAAATAATTTTCCTTCAGCGGCGCATTGGTCTTCTGGTTGGGATTGACCCAATCATAGCGGCCGAACACGCCGATCTTGGGCGTGAACGCATAGGAGCCGAATGCCGACCAGCCCGAGCTCTTGTCGCTCTGCACGGTCGTCACGTTGTTCCAGTTGTTCGCGTTGAAATATTCCACGCCGACACGGATGGTCTTGCTGGCATAGGCGGCCAGCGCGTTGAAACGCGTGGCGCGGTGCGGCGTATCGGCCTGACCGTCGGCGCTCTTGCCGAGCTTGCCAGTGTAGCCGCCGACCGCGAGCACGATGTTCTTGATCGGCTGCGCGCTGATCCGGCCTTCGAGATCGACCGTA
>JBQCEK010000168.1:0-5335 GCA_051960335.1 Sphingomonas sp. | reverse complement strand
CGCCTGGGACGATGGGCTGCTCGAGATGTTCGATGCACCGCGCGCCAGCTTGCCCGAGATCGTCGATTGTGCGGGCCGTTTCGGTGAAACGACGCTATTCGGCGGGCGCATTCCTATCTGCGGCATCGCCGGCGACCAGCAATCGGCAAGCATCGGCCAAGCCTGCCTGAAGCGCGGCGAGACCAAGGCGACGTTCGGCACCGGCGCCTTCGTTCTCACCAACGCCGGCGCGACGCCACCAGCCTCGCGCAATCGCCTGCTCTCGACCATCGCGTGGCAACTCGACGGCAAGCGGGCCTATGCGCTGGAAGGATCGGTGTTCGTCGCCGGCAGCCTGATCCAATGGCTGCGCGATACGCTCGGCCTGATCGGAGCCGCGCCCGAGACCGAAACGCTCGCGCGCAGCGTGGCCGATAATGGCGGGGTGTACCTCGTTCCCGCCCTGTCCGGCCTCGGCGCGCCGTGGTGGGAGCCCGAAGCGCGCGGCAGCATTTCCGGCCTGTCCTTTTCCACCGGCCGCGCCCACATCGTCCGCGCCGCGCTGGAGGCGATGGCGCATCAGGCACACGACCTGAAGACTGCCTTTGCCGCCGATGGCGCCGATTGGGGCGTGCTGCGGATCGACGGCGGCATGGTCGCCAACGACTGGATGGCGCAGGATATGGCCGATATGCTCGATCTGGCAGTCGAGCGCCCCGCCTTTGCCGAAACGACGGCGCTCGGCGCAGCGATGCTCGCCGGCTTGGGCTGCGGCCTGTTCACTTCACTCGATCAAGCAGCGGCGATGCGCGGTTCGGTCGAGACCTTCGCGCCCCGCATCGATATCGAAACACGTAACGCTCGCCTTGCCGGTTGGAGCAAGGCCGTGGCGGCCGTGATCGGCGCGCCCTGAGGCGTATTAACCAGCCAAAACGCCTTTGACCTGCCGCACCGACGCTTCTATTGGTCGCGCATACGGGGCGTTTTGCCGACAGACAGGGACCAACGATGGACGAAATCACGCCGGCAACGGGCAAGCCGCAATCGCGCCTGGCCTGGATTTTCATCGGGCGAGACGGCCTGCGCGCGGGCTGGAGCCTGATCCTGTTCGTCGCGCTCATCATGGCGCTGACATATGGCATGCTGCATCTACTGCGGACGCTTCACCCAGGCTCGCTCAGCGCGGCGAGCGGCATGGCGCCCGGCGATGCCACGCTGCAGGAGGGGTTGTCGCTCGCGGTCGTCGTCATCGCCGCGCTCATCATGTCGCTTATCGAGCGCCGCCGCTTCGCCCGCTACGGTATCCGCGAAAGCAATCGGCTCCCCGATTTCGTCAAGGGGCTCGGCTCCGGGCTGCTGATGCTTTCGGTCCTGGTCGGCCTGCTGGCGCTGACCGGCGGCATCGCTTTTGGAGGCTTCGCCATCAGCGGCAGCGCAATCGTCACCTACGGCATCGAATGGCTGATCGCCTTCCTGCTGGTCGGCTTGTTCGAGGAATTCGCCTTTCGCGGTTACCTTCAGTTCACGCTCGCACGCGGCGTCACCGGGATCGTTCGCGCGATCAGCCCGAATAGCGTCCGCGCGCCCGCGATCGGCTTCTGGGCTGCCGCGATCGTCTTTTCGATCATCCTGTTCGCGCTGGTTCACACCGGCAATGGCGGCGAAACGCTGATGGGAATCGTCGCGGTCAGCCTTGCCGGGCTCGTGTTCGTCTTTTCGCTATGGTGGACGGGCTCGCTTTGGTGGGCGATCGGCTTCCACTGCGCGTGGGATTGGGCGCAAAGCTATCTCTACGGCGTCGCCGATTCGGGCCTGATCTCCGAAGGGCATCTGCTGATCAGCCATGCGACGGGTTCGGCGCTCCTGTCGGGCGGCACCACGGGGCCGGAGGGGAGCATTCTCGTCGTGCCCGTCCTGCTCGCAACCTTGGCGCTGATCTGGAAAACGATGCCGCGCCGCCCTGCCCCGGGCCTCGACGGCGAGGCTTGATCGATCGCGGCTGCGCTGCGACGATGCGTTCATCGATTTTCCGAGTCACACCCAAAAGGGCCGCTTTCCCATGATCATTAAGACGCTCCTCCTCGGCGCTACCGCGCTTGCCTGCTGCGCCGTGCCGGCCTCGGCCGCACAAACCAAGGCCGCGCGCGCCAATCCCTTCGCCGCGGCCAGCACGCTGCCGTTCCACGCCCCGCCGTTCGATAAGATCAAGGACAGCGATTATCAGCCGGCGATCGAGCGCGGCATGGCGATCCAGATCCAGGAAATGCGCAAGATCGCCGACAATCCGGCTGCGCCGACGTTCGACAACACCATCGCGGCGATGGAAAAGTCCGGCCGGATGCTCGAACGGGTCGAACTGGCCTTTTACGGGGTCGATCAGGCCAATTCGAACCCGACGCTCGATGCCGTGCAGACGGCGGTGGCGCCGAAGCTCGCGCAGCACCAGGATGCGATCTATCTCGATCCGAAACTCTTTGCGCGCGTGAAGACGCTCTACGATCAACGTGAGTCGCTTCATCTGACGCCCGAGCAGCTTCAGGTGCTGACGCTCTATTACCAGCAGTTCGTGCATTCCGGCGCCAATCTGTCGGATACCGACAAGGCCAAGCTGCGCACGCTCAACACGGACATCTCGACGCTCGAGACCGCCTTTCAGCAAAAGCTGATCGCCGCCGCCAAGGCCGGCGCGCTGGTAGTCGATGACAAGGCCAAGCTGGCCGGGATGAGCGATGCGGAAATCGCCGCCGCGGCACAAAATGCCAAGGATCGGCAGATGCCTGGCAAGTGGCTGATCCCCTTGCAGAATACCACGCAGCAGCCCGCCCTCGCCTCGCTGTCGGATCGCGCGACGCGCGAAGCGCTCTTCAACCAGAGCTGGACCCGCGCCGAAAAGGGGGACGCCAACGATACGCGCGCCACCACCGAAGAGCTGGCGATGCTGCGCGCGCAAAAGGCCGATCTGCTCGGCTATCCGAATTACGCCGCCTATGTCCTCTACGATCAGATGGCGAAGACGCCCGACGCCGCGATCAAGTTCATGCAGGCGCTGGTCCCCGCGACGGCCGCCGAGCAGCAGCGCGAAGCCGCCGAGATTCAGGCGACGATCAAGCAGGACGGCGAGAATTTCGAGCTCAAGCCGTGGGATTGGGATCGCTACGCCGAACAGGTCCGCAAGGCCAAATACGATCTCGATGAAAGCGAAGTGAAGCCGTATTTCGAGCTTCATACCGTGCTGGAACAAGGCGTTTTCTATGCCGCCAACCAGCTTTACGGGCTCACCTTCAAGAAGCGCACGGACATCCCGGTCTATCAGCCCGACGTCATGGTCTACACCGTCTATGACAAGGACGGTTCCGAGCTCGGCCTGATGTATTTCGATTATTACAAGCGCGACAACAAGGCGGGGGGCGCCTGGATGTCCAACTTCGTCACTCAGTCGAAACTGCTCGGCACCAAGCCGGTGATCTACAACGTCGCCAATTTCACCAAGCCCGCGCCCGGCCAACCGGCGCTGATCAGCTTCGACGATGTGACGACGATGTTCCACGAATTCGGCCATGCGCTGCACGGCCTGTTCGCCGATCAGACCTATCCGCTGGTTTCGGGCACGAACACCGCGCGTGACTGGGTGGAGTTCCCGTCGCAGTTCAACGAGCATTGGGCGCTCGATCCCAAGGTGCTCGCGCATTACGCGAAGAACTATAAGACCGGGGCCCCGATGCCGCAGGCGCTGGTCGACAAGATCAAGAAGGCCTCCAAATTCAACACCGGCTATAACCTCGGCGAGCTGCTCGCCTCGGCGCTGCTCGATATGGATTGGCACACGCTGCCGGCCAGCGCGGGCAAGCAGAACAACGATAATTTCGAGGCGCAGGCGCTCGCCAAGACCGGCCTTGATATCGCGCACGTGCCGCCGCGTTATCGCTCCAGCTATTTCCTGCATATCTGGGCGAACGGCTATGCCGCGGGCTACTACGCCTATCTCTGGACCCAGATGCTCGATGACGACGCCTTTGCATGGTTCGAACAGCATGGCGGGCTCACGCGGGAGAACGGCCAGCGCTTCCGCGACATGATCCTGTCCAAGGGACATACCGAGGATTACGGGACGATGTTCCGCGCTTTCTACGGCAAGGATCCCGATGTCGGCCCGATGATCGAGGATTATGGCCTTGCGCCAACCGCCGATACCGCCGCCACCACCCCGCCCGCGCAATAAGCGCGGGCTCAGGGGGTGTGGAAACCGTCCTCGAAATAAAGGTAATCTGGGTCGAACTCGCCCAAGCGCGTTAGCCTCGGCAGGTCGAGGATGTGCGCTTGGCGGTCGGCGAGTTCGGCCAACCCCTCCTCGCGAAGCCGGCGGAGCGTGCGATTGACGTGAACGCTGGTGAGGCCGCACGCCTCACCGATGTCCTGCTGTGTCAGCGGAAAATCGAACACGCCGCCCTGCGTCAGGCCGACGGCGGCCATCCGCGCGTGCGTTTCGCACAGGAAATGCGCCACACGCCCCCGCGCATCGAGCCTTCCGATCCGGAAAATCCATTCCCGATGAAGCGCGGCATCCAGCAAGGTCGAAAACCACATCATCCGCGCCAGATGCGGGAAGCGATTGGAAATCTCCGTCAATCGGGCATGCGGAACGATCGCCACCTGAGACTCGGTGATCGTGGCGATGTCATGGTCTAACCGTTGGAGCGGATAGCCGTGCAAATCCATGAAATCGCCCGGAATATGATAGCAGACGAGCTGGCGATACCCATCTCGCGCGTCCATATATCGGCACATATAGCCGGACAGGAGCAGCGTCGAATTGTGGACGGCGTCGCCGCGCTGGACGATCGTTCGACGCGCCGGAATGCGTTCAACCCGCTCGATCGCGCCTTCGATCGCGGCTTTCTCCTCCGCCGATAGTTCGCGGCGGCGGCGTGATCGCAAGAAATTGTCGGAGAGCATGACGGCTCTACGAACGGCCGCGAAAAAAGGTCCGCTCCCGCAACGATCAGGCGGCGGCGCGTTCCGCAAACAGGCTCTTCAGCTCCCGTTTCAGGATTTTGCCATTGGCATTGCGCGGCAACGTCTCCGCGACGAAGCGGATCGCGACGGGCACCTTGAATCCCGCCAGTCGCTCGCGAACCCAGTCCTGCAGCTCCGCCTCGCTCGCTTGCGCGCCGGGCGCCAGATGCACCACCGCCGCCGGCTCCTCCCCCAGCGTGCGATGCGGAATCCCGATCAGCGCGCAGTCGGTAACGGCGGGATGGGCGTAGAGCACGTTCTCCACCTCGGTCGAATAGATGTTCTCGCCGCCGCGGATCACGATGTCCTTGGCGCGATCGACGATATAGAGAAACCCTTCCTC
>JBQCEK010000167.1:0-2619 GCA_051960335.1 Sphingomonas sp. | reverse complement strand
AGATGGAGCATACGCTCACCGCGCCGTTCGACGGGGTGGTGGCGGAGCTTTCGGCCGAGGAGGGCGGCCAGGTCAGCGAAGGGGCGCTGTTGGCGCGGGTGGAGCGCGCGGAATAGCTTCTCTTCCGTTCGTTTCGAGCGACGTCGAGAAACGATAGCTGCGCAACTGGAAAATGTGTCTCGACAACGCTCGACACGAACGGGGAGTGGTGAATGCCCGGCAAATTTTACGACCAATGGCACGTCGGCGAGGTGATCGAGCATCCGCTCAGGCGGACGGTTACCGAGACCGACAATCTGCTGTTCACGACGATGACGCACAATCCTCAGCCGCTTCACCTCGATGCCGAGGCGGCCAGGGCGAGTGAGTTCGGGCGGATTCTCGTCAACGGCACCTTCACCTTTGGGTTGATGGTGGGGCTAACGGTCGCCGAGACGACGATGGGGACGCTGGTCGCCAATCTCGGCTACGACAAATTGGTGATGCCCAAGCCGGTGTTCATCGGCGATACGCTGCGCGCCACCAGCGAGGTGACCGCGCTCCGCGAGAGCAAATCACGGCCCGATGCCGGGCTGGTGACGTGGCGGCACCGGATGCTCAACCAGCGCGATGAGGTGGTGTGCGAGTGTTTGCGGACGGCGTTGTTGCGGCGCGCCGGGTGAGCCTGCCCGAGCCGCTGCTCGACATCGCCTTCACCGCGACGGTGATCCACTGGCGCGGACCGGCGCCGTTTCACTTCGTCGCGATCCCTGGCGATCAGGTGGGCGAGGTACGCTGGGCGGCGCGGATCGCCAGTTATGGATGGGGCTGCGTACCCGTCGAGGCGAGCGCCGACGGAGTCGCCTTCACCACCGCGCTGTTCCCCAGGGACGGAGGCTACATGCTCCCGATCAAGACGGCGGTACGCCGGCAGGCCGGGATCGATCTCGGCGACACCATCGCGATGACGATGCGGATCGTCGCGCCGGCCTGATCTCAGAGTCTGTCCTATTCAAGTGATGCGTGACAGGGGGCTCCGGCGAAGGCCGAAGCGGTGGCGGCAGCAGCGCTTCGATTCAACGGGGGTCTCTAAACCGTAAAACTCTCCCCACACCCGCACGCCCCGGTGGCGTTGGGGTTGGCGAAGACGAAGCCGGCGGTGAAATCGTCCTCGACCCAGTCCATCGTCGAGCCGATCAGGTAGAGCACCGAGGCGCCGTCGACGAAGAAGGTGCCGCCGGGGGTTTCGATGCGCTCGTCCATCGGGTTGGCGGCGGTGACGTAATCGACCGAATAAGCGAGGCCCGAGCATCCGCGGCGCGGGGTCGAGAGCTTGACGCCGATCGCGTCGGCCGGGGCCTTCGCCATCAGCGCGGCGATGCGGGCTTCGGCCTTTTCGGTGAGGATCACCGGGGCGGGGCGTTGTCTGGTGGTGGTTGACATTACAAAACCTCCGTTCGTGCTGAGCCTGTCGAAGCACGGGGACCAGACTCAGCGTTCTGGACACGCCCTTCGACAAGCTCAGGGCGAACGGGTGAGAGGGGCAGCGTCGCCATCACAGCATGCCCAATTCTAGCTTCGCGTCGTCGGACATCTTCTGTGGGTCCCAGGGCGGGTCCCACACCAGGTTGACGTCGGCAGTGGCGATGCCGGGAACGGCGCTGACTCGCAATTCGACCTCACCGGGCATCGATTCGGCGACCGGGCAGTGCGGAGTGGTGAGTGTCATCGTCACCGCGGCGTGGCCATCGTCGGTCACCTCGACGCCGTAGATCAGGCCAAGATCGTAGATGTTGACCGGGATTTCCGGATCGTAGATTTCCTTCAGCGCCTCGACCACCGCTGCCTGCAAGGCGCCGCCTTCGCCGCCTGTCGGGTCGGCTGCGGGCTTTTGCGACAGGAAACCGTCGAGATAGTCGCGCTTGCGCTCGAAGGTTTCACGCGGGCTTTCCTCGACGCGCGCTTTGGGCGGCGCCGCGACGCTCTCGACTTCCTCGACCAAAATCTTCCGTTCTTCGTTCATCCGAAGATCCTCGTAACTCTCTCGATACCCTTGACCAGCGCGGCCACGTCCTGCGGGCCGTTATAGACGCCGAAGCTGGCGCGCGCCGTCGCGGGGACGCCGAGCGCCTCCATCAGCGGCTGCGCGCAGTGGTGGCCCGCACGGATCGCGACCTGGCCTTCATCCAATATGGTGGCGACATCGTGCGGATGAACCCCCTCGACCGCGAAGCTGACGATGCCGGCGGAGTCCTCGGGGCCGAACACGCGGACGCTGTTGAGGCTGGCCATCGCCTCGCGCGCTTCGCGGACGAGCGCCGCTTCGTGGGCGTGGATGCGCTCAAGGCCGATCGAGTCGACATAGTCGATCGCGGCGTGCAGCCCGACGACGCCGACGATGTGCGGGGTGCCCGCCTCGAAGCGGCCGGGGGGTGGGGCGTAGCTGGTCTTGGCGAAGGTGACGCGGTCGATCATCGAGCCGCCGCCTTGATAAGGGGGCATGGATTCGAGGAGTTCCGCGCGCGCCCACAGTGCGCCGATGCCGGTCGGTCCGTAGAGCTTGTGGCCGGAGAAGACGTAGAAATCGCAATCGAGCGCGGCGACATCGACGGGAAGGCGGGGGACCGCCTGGCAGCCGTC
>JBQCEK010000166.1:0-3961 GCA_051960335.1 Sphingomonas sp. | reverse complement strand
TCGAGACGATCAGCGAGAATTCGGACGATGGCGAGGTGCTGCTGGGCGATATCGTGCTGGCGCACGGCGTCTGCGCGCGCGAGGCCGCGGAAAAGGGCATCGCGACCGAGGATCACGCCGCGCACCTGATCGTCCACGGCACGCTCCATCTGCTCGGTTACGACCATATCGACGATCGCGACGCCGATCATATGGAAGCAATCGAGCGCGATGCGATGGCCGATCTCGGCCTCGCCGACCCCTATCTCGTGCGCGAGGATTGAGCGAAGCCGCCACCGTCCGCTATATTGCCGCAAGCAACAGGGAATCCATCACGACCAATGCCCGACGATTCGAGTACCACGCCCGCCGATAGCGGCGGGATCTGGCGCGGTTTGCGCGCGCTCCTGTTCGGCGACGAGGCCGACGATACGCTGCGCGCTCGCATCGAGGAGGTGATCGACGAGCATGAGGGCGAGCCCGGCCCCGATGCCAAGGGCGATCTTTCGCCGCTCGAACGCCAGATGGTGCGCAACCTGCTTCATTTCGGCGAGCGCGACGCGGGCGACGTGGGCGTGCCCCGCGCCGACATCATCGCCGTGGAGGAAGGCATCGGCTTCGACGAACTGGTCAAGACCTTCGCCGAGGCCGGCCACAGCCGCCTGCCGGTCTATCGCGGGGCGCTGGATACGATCATCGGCATGGTCCACATCAAGGATGTGTTCAACATCCTGGCGACCGGCGCGCCGCCGCCCAAATCGATCGCGCGATTGATCCGCGAGCCGCTTTACGTCCCGCAATCGCGCGGCGCGCTCGATCTGCTCGCCGACATGCAGACGAAGCGCGTCCATCTCGCCGTGGTGCTCGACGAATATTCGGGGACCGAGGGGCTGGTGACGATCGAGGATCTGGTCGAGGAAATCGTCGGCGACATCGAGGATGAGCATGACGATGCGCCGACCGCGCTGATCGTGCCGATCGAAGGCGGCGCGTGGGAAGCCGATGCGCGCGCCGAGTTGGAGGATGTCGGAGAAACCGTCGATCCGCGCCTTGCTGACACCGAGGACGATATCGATACGATCGGCGGGCTCGCCGCCACGCTTGCCGGCCATGTGCCGCAGGCCGGCGAATGCGTCGATCACCCTTCTGGCTGGAAGCTTGAAATCGTCGAGGCCGATCCGCGCCGAGTCACCCGGCTGCGCCTCCATCCCCCCGCCAGGCTGGCGGAAGATGAGGCGGGGTGATCAGCTCTTCAGTTTCCAGCCGCGCTTGAGCAGCCAATAGCACAAGAGCCCCAGCACCACGTCGATCGCCAGCACCACGGCGCTGCCGATCCACACCGGCGAATCGGAGACGCCGAGGAAGCCGAACCGAAAGCCGGAGATGATGTAGAAGAACGGATTGGCGTGGCTCACCGCGCGAAACGCCGGCGCGAGCTTCTCGACCGAATAGAAAGTGCCCGAAAGCAGGGAGAGCGGCGCGATGACGAAATTGGTGACAGCGGCGGCATGATCGAATTTTTCCGCCCAGATCGACGTCAGCACGCCGAGCAGCGCGAGAAATACCGATCCCGCAAGGCCGAACCACAGGATCACGATCGGATGAAGCGGATAGACGCTGATCCCCGGCCACAGCAGCATCGCCAGCCACACCGCCCCGCCGACGCAGAACGCCCGGGTCACAGCGCCGCCGACCAACGCGACCAGCAACTCGGCGGTCGACAGCGGCGGCTGGAGATAATCGACGATGGTGCCCTGGATCTTGCCGACCAGCAGCGAGAAGCTGGCGTTGGCGAAGGCGTTGGTCAGCATGCCCATGATGATCAGGCCCGGCGCGATGAACTCGGCGAACGGCACGCCCATCACCGCGGCACGTCCACGACCGCCCAGCGCGACCGTGAAGATGATCAGATACAGCAGCGTCGTGATGGCCGGCGCCCACACCGTCTGGAGCTGGACCTTGAAGAACCGACGCACCTCCTTCACATAGAGGGTGCGAAGCCCGCCCCAATTGACGTTCCGGATCACCGGCACGCCGGGGGCGTTCACGATCGCTGATGGAATTTGGCCGATTTCGGGCTGGCTGCTCATGCCGCGATCGCGTAATCGCTGCCGCGGCCGCCCGCAAGCCCGGCGTGACCGTAGAAAGTTGAAGGACGACGAATGGCCTGGACCGACGAACGCATCGATACACTGAAGACGATGTGGGAAAACGGCATGACCGCAAGCCAGATCGCCGAGAAGCTCGGCGGCGTCAGCCGTAACGCGGTGATCGGCAAGGCGCACCGGCTGGGGCTGCAATCGCGCCCCTCGCCCGTCAAGCCCAACGAAACCGAGGAAAAGCCTGCGCCCAAGGCGGCCGCGCCAAAGCCAGCGCCTGCGCCTGCGCCTGCGCCCAAGCCGGTGGAGCCGCGCCCCACGCCACAAGCGCAACAGCCGGCCGCCGAGCCCAAGGCAGCCGCACCGGAGCCGGTGGTGGAACGGGAGCCGCAGGTCGTGCTTCGCTCGGTCGGTCCGGGCGGGTTCATCCGTCAGTCGCCCGGCGAGCAGCAGCCGCCCGCCACGCCGGCCCCGCCGCGCCGCCTGGTGCCGGCACGCCCCAGCCCGGAGATCGCCGGCAAGACGACGTTGCTCGATCTCAACGACCGCATCTGCAAATGGCCGATCGGACATCCCGGCGAGCCCGATTTCCATTTCTGCGGCGATCCGGTCAATCCCGGCTTTCCCTATTGCGTGGAACATTGCGGCCATGCCTATCAGGCGCAGCTCCCCCGCCGCGATCGCCGTCCGCCGCCGCCGATGCCGTTCGGCGGGCCGCGCGTCCGCTGATCTTCGCGATTCGCGCGTGATCGCCGCCGGTTCGGAGCAATTGCGACGACCGGGCGGCGCTCATCCGCCAATACACGCGCTGCAATGACGCAATTCGGCAACCGGCGCGGGTTGTCGCGCCCCTAACCGCCCCTGCCGATACTCGGTCCTTCATGGAGGGCCGCGATGGCAAAGGTTGCATCACTGATCCGAAACCGCGCCGGCGCGACGATCGTCGAATTTGCGATCGTGCTGCCGGTGCTCGTCTGCCTGCTGATGGGCGTGCTCGGCTACGGGCAATATTTCCTGCTCGCCCACAGCGTGCAGCAGATCGCCAACGACGCGGCGCGCGCCACGGTCGCCGGGCTCGATCCCGACGAACGCAAGCAATTGGCCGAGACCAGCGTGACCCAGGATGTCTCCGCGCTCGGCAATCTGCCGCGCGGCCGCGTCGCCGCGGCGGTGAATGAAACCGGGGACGCCGTTGCCGTGGACGTGACGCTCGACGCACACGGCATGGCGCTGTTCACCACATCGCTGGTGCCGATGCCCTCGCCGATTATCGAACGGCGCGCCGTGGTGCTTCGTGGCGGACTGACATGATCGGCCGCCTGCTGCACTCGCGGCGCGGGGGCGCGGGGCTGATCGTCGCCGCCGCCATGCCGGTGCTGATCGGCGCAACCGCCTTTGCGGTCGATATCGGCGCTGCCATGCTGGAATCGCGCCAGCTTCAGGGCGCCGCCGACGCCGCCGCGCTGGCCGCCGCTGCCGATCCGGCCCGCGCCGATGACCTCGCCCAGGCATCGCTGACGACGACGCACTGGCCCGGCGTCGTCACAGCCAGCGCGATCTCCGGGCATTATGACGCCGATGCCAGCATCGCGCCGGGCGACCGCTTCGTCGCCGGCGCCAGCGCCGCGAACGCCGCGCGCGTGACCCTGTCGACGCCAGCGCCGACCTATTTCGCGCGCATCTTCGGCTTCCGCTCGATCGCACTCAAGCGAACCGCGACCGCCGCGCAGATCAACCTCGCCAGCTTCTCGCTCGGCAGCAGGCTCGCCGCGGTCAACGGCGGCATCGTCAACGGCTATCTCTCGGCACTGACGGGATCGAACCTGTCGCTGAGCGTGATGGACTATAACGCGTTGGCCAGCGCCAATGTCGATCTGTTCGGC
>JBQCEK010000165.1:0-7959 GCA_051960335.1 Sphingomonas sp. | reverse complement strand
GATCGCCGCATCGGCGAAGCGATCCAGTGCAGGGCTGTCGCTCGCGATCACCAGCCCGGGCTGGGTGCAGAATTGCCCCCATCCCATCGTCAGCGATCCGACGAAGCCCGCGGCCAGCGCATCGGCGCGCGCGTCCAGCGCGGCGGGCATCAACACCACCGGGTTGATGCTGCTCAGCTCGGCGTAGACGGGGATCGGCCCTGGCCGTTTCGCGGCGATCGCCATCAGCGCCAACCCGCCGGCGCGCGATCCGGTGAAGCCGACGGCTGCGATCCGCGGATCGGCGACCAGCGCGCCGCCCAGTTCGTTGGCGGTGCCGCTGAGCATCGAGAACACGCCGCCGACAAAGCCCGCTTTGGCGACAGCGGTCGTGATCGCGCGCGCGACGAGTTCGGTCGTGCCGGGATGGGCCGGATGGCCCTTGATCACCACTGGGCAACCGGCCGCGAGCGCCGCGGCGGTATCGCCACCGGCGACTGAGAAGGCGAGCGGGAAGTTGCTCGCGCCGAAAACTGCAACTGGCCCCAAGGCCACTTTGTAGAGCCGAAGATCGGGGCGGGGGAGCGGCTGCCGATCGGGCATTGCGGGATCGATGCGAATGTCCATCCAGCCACCGTCGCGCACTTCGCGCGCAAACAGCTTGAGCTGGCCGCAGGTGCGCGCTCGCTCGCCAGTCAGCCGCGCCATCGGAAGACCGGTCTCGCTGTGCGCGCGCTCCAGCAGATCGTCGCCGATTGCCATGATTTCGTCGGCAATCGCTTCAAGCAGTGCAGCTCGGCGCTCCGGTGCCGCTGAGGAGAAGTCCTGGAACGCCGCCGCCGCCGCCGCGCAGGCGCGATCGACGTGCGTGGCCGTCGCGATGCTGAAACCCGGCTCCATGCGGTCGCCGGTCGCGGGATTGATGGCCTTGAAGCGCTCAGCCGTCCCGACGGTTTCGCCCGCGATGAAGAATTCGCCGGTCATGGTCACGCGCGTCTCCCGTAGTCGATCCTGTGGTGCAATTATCGGACATATGGGGCCGGTGGCGGATGATCAATGGCCGATGGCGTCAGCCCGTCGCTGTTTCGCCGAGCTGCGCCGTATCGCGGAAGGCATTATCGATCAGTTCGGCCATCGCCCGATGCGCGGCGACGTCGTCTTCTGCCGCGATCGCATCCAGCACGCGCAGGTGATCGGGCATGGGATCGCGCCGGAGCGGTCCCATGCGTTGCTTGAACACGGTCGTCCATGCCACCGCCGCGCCGACGCCGCTGGTCAGCGACGCGAGAAACGCATTGCCGGCGGCATCGAGCATCGCAGCGTGAAATGCCTGATCCGCGCGCCGGCCCGCTTCGCTTTCGAGGGAAAGCTCCTCCATCCGGCGCAGGGCATCGCGCATCGTATCCAGCTGCGCATCGCTGCGCCGGCGTGCGGCGAGCGCCGCGGCTTCGGGCTCGACGATGCGGCGGAGCTCGAACAGCGCGGCGAGCAACGCGGGATCGGGTTCCTGCTGGAACATCCATTCGAGCACATCGGGATCGAGCAAATGCCAGTCGGCCATGCGGCTGACTCGCGTGCCGATCTTCGGCCGCGATTCGACCAGCCCTTTGGCGGCAAGGATACGCACCGCTTCGCGGTAAGCGGTGCGCGAGACGTGAAGCTCGTCGCTCGCGGCGACTTCGCCCGTCAGCAGATCGCCGGGTTTGTAGCGCCCGGTGACGATGTCGATGCCCATGTCGCGGGCAATGCGACCATGCACGCGAAGCGCGCGGCGTGCATCGGCATCGGGCGGGGATTTTGCCATCGTCGTTGCTTTAGCGCGTTTTGCCTCGCTTGCCAGCTATCACCGCCAAGTGCTTGACAGCGCGGTCATTGGGCGCGGATAGCCCGCCTCATGGCCATCATCCTTACGTCGTTGATTTCCTGATCGTGGCGCCGCTGGTTGCAGGCATCGAGCTGGGCGGCACCAAATGCATCTGCATTCTTGCGCGCGGCCCGAACGATATCGTCGACGAACGCCGCATCCCGACGACGAGCCCCGCCGAAACGCTGGCCGCGATCGAGGCGGTGCTGGACGGCTGGAGCGGCATTGCCGCACTGGGCATCGCCAGTTTCGGGCCGGTATCTCTCGATCGCAGCGCCGCTGATTATGGATTCGTCACCGCCAGCCCAAAGCCGGGTTGGCAGAACGCCGATGTCGCCCAGCGATTGGCGCGCCGTTACGGTTTGCCAGTGGGTTTTCACACGGACGTTACCGGTGCGGCACTGGGCGAGGGGAGCTGGGGCGCCGCGCAAGGGCTTGGCGATTTCGCTTATGTGACGGTCGGCACTGGCGTCGGCGTCGGCATGATCGCGCACGGCGCGCCGGTGGACGGCATGACTCACGCGGAACTCGGCCATATCCGCCCCGTTCGGCAGGCGGGCGACGATTGGCCGGGCCATTGCCCCTTTCACGGCGCTTGCGTCGAAGGGCTGATCGCCGGTCCCGCGATCGAGGCGCGCGTGGGGCGGCCGGCCCCAGAACTGGCGCCGGATCATCCCGCCTGGGGCGGCGTGGTCTTCACGCTTGCCCAGTTGCTGGGCGCGCTGGTGTTGACGGGCGTGCCGCGCCGCATCGTGCTGGGCGGCGGCGTGATGACGGGCAATGCGCATCTGCTGCCGCGCATCAAGCAGGCGTTGGCCGAAAGCCTTGCCGGCTATGTCCATACGCCGCAGCTGGCCGATCTCGATCGCTATGTGGTGTCCGCCGCGCTCGGATCGAATGCCGGGCCGCTCGGCGCGATCGTATTGGGGCTCAACGCGCTCGCGGCGAGCTGAAACGCGCCGCATTCGTATGTGGCCTGGTTGACCCGAGGCCGCAGCGCCCGCAGTAAACGGTTACAGCGATAAACGAGGGGATGATGATGTTCGGCAAATCCGCACTGCTCGGGGGCGTGATGATGGCTGCGATGGCGTGCGCCGCGCCGGCCTGGGCGGCAGCGCCGGTTGCCTCGGCAGAGCAGGGGACGATCGCGACCCGAAGCGACGGGATAGAGGTTCGCCGCGGCGACACGGTGATGCGCGTGACGGCGCTGACCGACGATATCCTGCGCGTCCGGATCGCGCGCGGCGGCACGTTTCCCGAGGATGCGAGCTGGGCGGTGTTGCCGGCGATGCGCGCCGCCGCGGTGAAGGTGGCCCCCGCCGCCGATGGCTTCGCGACCGGCGCGGTCACTGTCCATGTCGACCCGGCGACGCTGGCGCTGACCGTCACCGATCGCGCCGGCAGGGTGATTTCGGCAGACGCCGCGCAACCGCTCTCCTTCGACGGCACGGCCTTCACCTTGAACAAGCGCCTGCCGATCGCCGAGCACATCTACGGCCTGGGCGACAAGACCGGCGGTGACCTTGATCGCCGCGGCAACAGCTATGTCGATTGGAACACCGATGCCTTCGGCTTTTCCAGCAGCACCGATCCGATCTACAAATCGATCCCGTTCTTCATCGGCGTGGGCGGCGATGGCGGCAGCTACGGCATCCTGCTCGACAACACCTGGCGGACCTGGTTCGATTTCGGCCACCGCGACGCCGATACCCTCTCGATGGGCGGGCCGAACGGGCCGATCGATTATTATCTGATCGCGGGACCGACGACGCGTGATGTCGTTCGCCGTTACACCGATCTCACCGGCAAGGCGCCGCTCGCGCCGAAATGGGCGCTGGGCTACCAGCAATCGCGGTGGAGCTATGGTTCGGACGCGGCGGTCCGCGATCTCGCGGCGACTTTCCGCAAGGACGATTTCCCGCTCGACGTCATCTGGCTCGATATCGATTATCAGGATCGCAATCGGCCTTTCACCATCGACAAGAAGGCGTTTCCGGACATGAAGGGGCTGATCGGCGATATGCGCGATCAGGGTATCAATCTGGTGACGATCGTCGATCTCCACGTCGCCGATCTGCCCAATCAGGGTTATGCGCCATATGATACTGGCCTTGCGGGCGATCATTTCGTTCACAAGCCCGATGGATCGGTGTTCGTCGGGCCGGTGTGGCCGGGGCCGTCGGTCTTTCCCGATTTCTCCGATGCCAAGGCGCGCACCTGGTGGGGCACCAATTTCAAGGCGCTGGTGGATGATGGCGTCGCCGGCATCTGGAACGACATGAACGAGCCGGCGGTGTTTGAGACGCCGACCAAGACCATGCCGCTCGATACCGTGCATCATATCGCCAGTGACGACTTCGCGCCGCGCGACGCCAGCCATGCCGAGATCCACAACGTCTATGGCATGGAAAACACCCGCGCGACCTATGACGGCCTTCGCACGCTGAGGCCGAACGACCGTGCGTTCGTGATGACTCGCGCCAGCTATGCCGGCGGCCAGCGCTACGCCGTCACCTGGACGGGGGACAACAGCTCGACCTGGGATCATCTGCGGCTGTCGGTGCATCAGCTGATCAACCTCGGGCTGTCCGGCTTTTCCTACAGCGCGGCCGATGTCGGCGGGTTCACCGGCGGGCCGAGCCCCGAGCTGCTGACACGCTGGTTCGAAATCGCGACCTTCACGCCGGTCTTCCGCGATCATTCGTCGAAGGGCACGCCGCGCGCCGAGCCTTGGGTCGATGGGCCGGAACAACTCGCCATCCGCCGCCGCTTCGTCGATGAACGGTATCGGCTGATGCCCTATCTCTATGCGCTGGCGGATCAGAACGCGCGTACCGGCGATCCGATCATGCGCCCGGTGTTCTATGATTATCCGGATGCTATTCACGCGAGCTGCGACCAGTCGATGAGCTTCACGGTCGGCAAGGCGCTGCTCGTGGCCGCGCCTCCGAAGATGGAATCGCCCGAGCCGTATGAGGTCTGCCTGCCCAAGGGTGGCTGGTATGATTATTGGACTGGCCTGCCCGCGACCGCGATCGCCCGGCCGAGCGATACCGTGGTTTCCTCCGCCGCGCAGACCGTTCCGGGTGCCGCCGACGATAGCGACAAGATCACCGAGACGCCCCGGCTGGACAGCCTGCCGGTCTTCGTTCGAGCGGGCACCATCCTGCCGCGTCAGCCGCTGGTCCGGAACACAGCCGAAACGCCGAACGGTCCATTGCAGCTCGACATCTATCCCGGCGCGGATTGCCAGGGCGTGCTCTATGCCGATGACGGCCACTCGATGGCGTTTCAGCATGGCGGCTATTTGCGCCAGGCGGTGCGCTGTGAGACCGCGCCTGACGGCGGCCTTGTCCTCAGCTTCGATCGCCGCGACGGCAGCTACAAGCCGTGGTGGCGCGAAATCAGCGTAACGGTGCATGGCTGGCAGGGCGGCGCGCGGGTCGAAGCGGGCGGCAAAGCGGTCGCCGCGACGAGTGATGCCACGGCGCGAACGATCGCTTTCACCGTGCCCGATTCAGCCGTCGCGCGGCAGATCGCCATCCGGCGGGATTGAGACTCGCTCTTTAGTCCTGCTGCCCGCGCTCGACGGAATCGAGGATGCGCGCGCCGGCCATGAACACGGCGATCGGGCAGACGCTGAACAGCATCTTGCCCTCGAAGCCGGGATATTGCTGCATGTAATGCATGCCGCGTTCGACGGCGCCGAGGCCGAGGCCGTAGATCACGACGAATGCTTCGAATTTGGTCTTGATGATGAACAGTCGGGCGATCTTGCTCCACATGCCGAAAGGTTAAGCAAGCATCGCGCCAGTGACGGGAAACGGCGGATTGCGCCTTAACGGACGTGGTTAACTGTCAAATAACCCGACACAATCGGCCGCGTCGAGCAGCGCGGCATGCGCGCGCTCGATTTGCCCGATCAGCGCCGGATCGGCGATTGCGCCGGCGTCGATCGTCTCGGGCCAATGCGCCTCGACGGTTGCCGCCAGGCGATCGAGCCGCGCTTCATCGACCAGGAAGCGCGGATCGATCGTCGCCGGATCGGCCACCACGCGCAGCCGGAGGCATGCCGGGCCGCCGCCATTCGCCATCGATTCGCGCACATCGACGATTTCGAGCCGCCGGATCGGGCCGTTGCCGGCGACATGATCCTGCAACCAGCCCCAGACTCGCGCATTCTCGCGCGCTTCGCTCGGTAGAATCAGCGCCATCGTCGCATCGGGCAGCGTGACGAGCTGCGCGTTGAACAGGTAGGATGATACGGCATCGGCCAGGCTGACGCGCGCCGCCGGCACCTCGACGATCTCCACCTCGGGCATACTCTCGCGAAGATCGGCGTAGAAACGATCCTTGTCGGCAAAGGCCTGCTCGTGCGCGAACAGCACGCGGCCGTTGGCGACGGCCACCACATCATTGTGGAACGCGCCGGCCGCGATCGCCTCGGGCGCCTGTTCGACGAACAGGGTGCGATCGGGATCGAGCGCATGCGCGCGCGCGATCGCCGCGCTCGCTTCCCGGTGCTGGCGCGCCGGAAAAGGGCCGCCGCGTACGCCGTAAACGAAGATTTCGATTCCGGCGCGGTCATGTTCCGCGCACAAACGCATGTGATTGGCCGCGCCTTCATCGCCAAACGGCGGGGGCACCGGCCCATGCACGATGAAGGCCGGATCGGCGAAAGCGGCGCGCAATTGCGCCAGCGTATCGCGCCATTCGTGGCTGCGGTGCGGCATCGTCACCAGATTGGCGACGGTCAGATGGCACCGCCCGTCGATCGTATCCGGCGCGGGGGAGACCGTCGCCGCGTTCGCCGCCCACATCGACGAAGCGGACAGCGCCTGTGCCTGCAAATGCGGCGGCGCTTCGGCAAAAGCGGTCGACAAGCTGGTGAGCCAGCGATGATCCGGGCGCGGTGGTGGCAGGAACACGCCCTGCATCAGCCCGAGCCGCAGATTGGCTCGCATCTTGGCGATGCCTTGGAGCGCGGCGGCGCGCGGGTGGGAGATTTTGCCCGCGTTGCTGGTCGCGGCGATATTGCCGGGGCTCAGGCCGGCATAATTGTGGCTCGGCCCGATCAACCCGTCGAAATTGATTTCGGTGAGCATCACGACCGTCCGGCGAAGCTGACGCGCGCACCTTCGGAAACGCCAAGCGCGGCCGCGCAGGCTGGATCGATCACCACGCGCCGATCGTCCAGCTGGCGCACCTTGCCATAGGCGCAGCGGAAATCGCGCAGCCGCCCGGTCGATACCAGCGCCTTCTCGCCGCCGTCCTTGTCGATCGCGATGATTTCCGCCTCGCAGGCATCGCGAATCGTGCGGACATTGTCGGTCTGCGCCGTCATCGTCGGGCCGCCGTCGAAGATGTCGATATAATTCTCGAAGCGGAAACCCTCGCTCTCCAGCATCCGCATCGCCGCCCGGCCGGATGGATGCGGCAGGCCGATCACCGCTCGTGCGGTTTCCGATAGCATCGCGGTGTAGATCGGGTGCTTGGGCATCAGATCGGCGATAAACTGGTTGCCGTGGGTGGCGTTGAACTGATCGGCGTCCTGGAAATTCATCCCGAAGAAGCGCCCGGCGAGGCCGTCCCAGAAGGGCGAACCGCCGGCCTCGTCGATCACGCCGCGCAACTCGGCGAGGATCCGATCGGCGAACCGCGCGCGGTGGGCGCGAATGAACAGATACCGGCTCCGCGCGAGCAGCATGCCGAGCCCGCCGGCGCGCTCGCCGGGGTAGAGGAATAGCCCGCCGACTTCGCTCGCGCCTTCCAGATCGGTCGACAGCGTCAGCATGTCGGCGCGGAAGGTGCGGTTCAGCTCGCGCGAATGCTGGGTCAGCGTGCCGAGCCGGTAGGAATAGAAGGGCCAGTGCTGGCCGACCATCGTGAAGATCTGGCACGTGCCCCGGACCTGGCCCGTCTCGCGGTTCTCGAGCACCATTACGAACAGGTCGTCGACATGCTCGTCGGCATCGCGCGCGAGGGCGGCGGCCGAGCGTTCGAGCTTCAGCTCGAGCGAATTCCGGTCCGGCGGCAGGTTGGTGAAGCCGCCGCCGGTCAGCTTCGCCAGTTCGTACAGCGCGCCCAGATCGCGCGACGTGGCGGGGCGCAGGACG
>JBQCEK010000164.1:0-3403 GCA_051960335.1 Sphingomonas sp. | reverse complement strand
GGCTGGGGGAGTGGGTCGTCACCACCGACACGATCGTCGAGGGGGTGCATTATCTGCCCGACGATCCGCCGGCCGACGTCGCGTGGAAGCTGCTCGCGGTGAACCTCTCCGACCTCGCCGCCAAAGGCGCGACCCCGGAGGGGGCGCTGCTCAACTACCCACTCGTTAGTTCCCCGGCGAAGGCCGGGGCCCAGTTGGGGAACGATCGTGGCGGAGCACAGCGCTTGATTACAGAAGCTTTCCCAACTGGCCCCCGGCCTTCGCCGGGGCACGGGAAGCTCGAAAATTGGAATAGCTTCTTTCTCGCAGGATTTGGACAGGCACTCACCCAATTCTCCTGCCCGATCCTCGGCGGGGATACCGTATCGCTGCCGCCTGGCGCGCCGCGCGTGATCACGTTGACAGCGATCGGCCGCGCTGCCGCTGGACCGGTCCGCAGCGGTGCGCGCGCGGGCGATGCGCTTTACGTCACGGGCACGATCGGCGATGCGGGCGCTGGCCTGCGCATCGCGCGCGGCGCGGCGGGGCCGGTCGCATTGCTGGAACGCTATCGCCGGCCGCAACCGCTGCTGGCCGAGGGTCGCGCGCTCGCGCCGATCGTCCACGCGATGATGGATGTGTCCGATGGCCTGTTGATCGACGCTGCCCGCATGGCGCAGGCGAGTGGTCTCGCGATCGAGGTCGATCTCGCCGCCGTCCCGCTTTCGCCCGAATACCGTGCCTTCGCCGGCGATGATCGTAACGCCCGCCTCGCCGCGGCGACCGCCGGCGACGATTATCAATTGCTGTTCGCCGCCGCCCCCGATCTCGCGCTGCCGGTCCCCGCCACCCGCATCGGCCGGTTCGTCGCGGGCGCCGGGCTCACCTTAAGCCACGCCGGGGAGGCCGTTTCGCTTCCCGAAACGCTTGGTTTCAGCCACGGCGTTTGAGTCGCTTGCGCTAACCCCCCGCCGCCGATAGCTTCCGCCGCACAGTCACGGAGGCGTTCCAAGCATCAGTCCTCCGGACGAAGCAGGGAAGGGATTGCGCATGACATTTGTCTATGCCGCCATAATTTGCGGCCTGATCGCGGTAGTCTACGGCTTCATCACCAGTCAGCAGGTTCTGCGCGCCTCGGCGGGCGACACCAGAATGCAGGATATCGCCGCCGCGATTCAGGAAGGGGCGAAGGCCTATCTGGGCCGCCAATATACCACCATCGCGATCGTCGGCGTCATCGTCGCGGCGATCATCTTCGCGACCCTCGGCATCGTCTCCGCGATCGGCTTCGCGATCGGCGCGATCCTTTCGGGCGTCGCCGGCTTCGTCGGCATGAACATTTCGGTGCGCGCCAACGTCCGCACGGCGGAGGCGGCGCGGTCTAGTCTTCAGGGCGGCCTCACCATCGCGTTCCGTTCGGGCGCGATCACCGGCATGCTCGTCGCGGGGCTCGGCCTCCTCGCGATCTCGGGGTTCTTCTGGTATCTCACCGGCCCCGGCGGCCATGCGCCCAATGACCGGGTGATCATCGAATCGCTTACCGCGCTGGCGTTTGGTGTGTCGCTGATCTCGATCTTCGCGCGATTGGGCGGCGGCATCTTCACCAAGGCGGCGGACGTTGGCGCCGATCTGGTCGGCAAGGTCGAGGCGGGCATTCCCGAAGACGATCCTCGCAATCCCGCCACCATAGCCGATAACGTCGGCGACAATGTCGGCGATTGCGCCGGCATGGCGGCCGACCTGTTCGAAACCTATGTCGTCACGCTGGGCGTGACGATGGTGTCGATCGCACTATTGCTCGGCACCGCCACCAATCTGTTGTCGATCATGACGCTGCCGCTCGTCGTTGGCGGCGTGTGCATCATCACCTCGATCATCGGCACCTATATGGTGCGGCTCGGCGGCGGCTCGATCATGGGCGCGCTGTACAAGGGATTCTTCACCTCGGCGGTGCTTTCGGCCATCGCCATTTACGGCGCGACCAAGTGGGTGCTGGGCGATCTCGCCGCGCCGCTCGGCGGATCGGCATTCCTCGATCAGACGGGCGGCGGTGGCGGTGCTGTCACAGCAGCGGCCGCAGCGAGCTTCACCGGCATGGACCTGTTCTATTGCATGCTGATCGGCCTCGTCGTCACGGGTCTGCTGGTGTGGATCACCGAATATTACACCGGCACCAATCACCGCCCGGTGCGCAGCATCGCCAAGGCTTCCGAAACCGGCCACGGCACCAACGTCATCCAGGGCCTTGCGATCAGCCTTGAATCGGCCGCGCTGCCGACGCTGGTGATCGTCATCGCCGTGGTTGCGGCGTATCAGCTCGCTGGCGTGATCGGCATCGCTTTTGCCGCGACCGCTATGCTCGCGCTTGCCGGCATGGTGGTGGCGCTCGACGCCTACGGCCCGGTGACCGACAATGCCGGCGGCATCGCCGAAATGGCGGGGCTGCCCGATGACGTGCGCGGGCGCACGGACGCGCTCGACGCGGTCGGCAACACCACCAAGGCGGTAACCAAGGGCTATGCGATCGGTTCGGCCGCTCTCGCCGCGCTCGTGCTGTTCGGCGCCTACACCAGCGACCTGAAGACCGATTTCCCCGATCTGACGGTCGATTTCTCGCTATCCAATCCGTACGTCATCGTCGGCTTGCTGCTCGGCGCGATGCTGCCGTTCATCTTCGGCGCGTTCGGGATGACGGCGGTCGGCCGCGCGGCGGGCGCGGTGGTCGAGGAAGTGCGCGGCCAGTTCCGTGACAACCCCGGCATCATGCAGGGGACGAGCCGTCCGAACTACGGCCGCACCGTCGATCTGGTCACCAAGGCGGCGATCCGCGAGATGATCGTGCCCTCACTGCTGCCGGTGCTGAGCCCGATCCTCGTCTATTTCGTCATCAATGCCGCGGCGGGCCAGGCCAATGCCTTCGCTACCGTCGGCGCGATGCTGCTGGGCGTGATCGTCTCGGGCCTGTTCGTCGCCATCTCGATGACGTCGGGCGGCGGCGCGTGGGACAACGCCAAGAAATACATCGAAGACGGCAATCATGGCGGCAAGGGGTCCGAGGCGCACAAGGCCGCGGTCACCGGGGATACGGTCGGTGATCCGTACAAGGATACCGCCGGCCCCGCCGTCAACCCGATGATCAAGATCACCAACATCGTGGCGTTGTTGCTGCTCGCGGCACTCGCGGCGCACGCGGGCGTGGGCTGAGCCTGACGCAGTCAGGCGAAGGTCGATCCACGCCCCGGACGGCGACCGCGCGCGTTGGTTCTCGCGCGTGTCGGCCGACCGGCAACTGGCTTCGCCGCGTCGCCACTTTTTCTCCAAGCCCCGCCCGCCATCGCGCCGGGCGGGGTCTTCCGTCATGACGTAAGCGTCAAACACTCTCACCCAGCGGGAAAACAGCAACGGAGAGGCTCATGTCCGTAGA
>JBQCEK010000163.1:0-8991 GCA_051960335.1 Sphingomonas sp. | reverse complement strand
GATCGCGCCGACATTGTGCGGATCGGTCACCTGATCCAGCACCAGCAGTGGCCGCCTGGAATCGCCGCTTTGCTGGAGCAGGTCGCCGAGCCAGATTTCCTCGAGCGGATCGACTTCGGCGACGATGCCTTGATGCGGCGCATCGCCGGGCACGAGCCGTGCGAGATCGGTCACATCCGCATAAGTGATGGGAATCACCGGCGGAATATCGAGCGCGGACAGCGCTTCGCGCGTGCCCCAGATCTTGCGCACGGTGCGTTCGGGATTGGCGAGGGCCGCCAGCACGGCGTGGCGTGATAGCGGGTCATGGAACTCCGATGATCGAAAGATTCTGTTGGGCTGACGGTTATGCGCCCGCCCGATCGTGCGCAAGCGGGCAGGGCGGTTGACAGCGCCGCCCCGCCTCGGCATTGGCACGCGCTCGCTTCGGCGGCCCAATTGGACAGGTGGCCGAGTGGTTAAAGGCAGCAGACTGTAAATCTGCCCGGGTTTCCCGTACGCTGGTTCGAATCCAGCCCTGTCCACCATCCGCCCTGCGGCGGCGTCAACGCGACAAATCAGATGAATAATCTCGCGCTCGTTCTGGCGCTTATCGGCATCGTCGGGATTGGCGCTCAATGGGTGGCTTGGCGCACCGGCTGGCCGGCGATCGCCCTGATGCTGATCGCCGGTATCCTGGTCGGCCCGGTCGCCGGCGTGGTGGTTCCGGAACGCGATTTCGGGCCATTGCTCGAACCACTCGTCTCGATCGCGGTGGCGGTGATTCTTTTCGAGGGCGGGCTCAGCCTCAATTTCCGCGAGCTTCGGCGCACCGATGGGGCGGTATTCCGCCTGGTCGGCATCGGCGTGCCGATCGGTTGGACGCTGGGCGCTTGCGCGTGCTATTATGTCGCGGGCCTGGTGTGGCCAGTGGCGATATTGCTCGGCGGGATCCTGGTCGTCACCGGCCCCACGGTGGTGCTTCCCCTGTTGCGCCAGATCACGCTGGCGCCGCGGCCGCGCGCGATCCTGAAATGGGAAGCGATCGTCAACGATCCGCTCGGCGTGCTGTGCGCGGTGGTTACGTACGAATATCTTCGACGCACGGAAGTCGGCGCCAGCGTGGCCACGGTGATTCTGGCATTGTTGGGGGCCGCGCTCGTGGCGATGCTCGTCGGCCTGGCGGTCGCTTATGCGGTCGCCTGGCTGCTGCCGCGCGGGCATGTGCCCGAATATCTCAAGGCGCCGATGCTGTTGGTGGTGGTGATCGGCACGTTCGTCCTGTCCAACCTGATCGAGCGGGAGACGGGGCTGCTCGCCGTCACCGTGATGGGCATTGCGCTTGCCAATATGCGCCTGGCGAGCTTGCGCGATTTCCAGCCATTCAAGGAAAACATTACCGTCCTGATGGTATCGGGCGTGTTCGTGATCCTTTCGGCGTCGCTCAATCTCGAGGTGCTGCAACGGTTCGAATGGCGATTCCTGGGCTTCATCGCGGCGCTGCTGTTCGTGGTGCGGCCGGCGACGGTGCTGCTGAGCCTGGCCTTCTCCCCGATTCCATGGCGCGAGCGGCTGTTCCTCGCCTGGATCGCGCCGCGGGGCATCGTTGCCGTGGCCATCACCGGCGTGTTTGCGCTGCGGCTCGGGGCACTGGGCTATTCGGATGGCGGAACGTTGGTCGCGATCTCCTTCGCGATCGCCGCGGGAACGATTGTCGCGCACGGCTTCACCGCGCGGCTGCTTGCAACCAAGCTGAAGCTTACTGCCGGCGGCCGGCGTGACGTGATGATCGTCGGCGCGACTCGCTGGAGCCTTTCGCTGGCGGAGCAACTGAGCGATCTCGAGGTGCCGGTGATGATCGCCGACACCAGCTGGCACCGGCTGGCCCCCGCAAGGCAGCGCGGCGTGCCCACCTTCCACGGTGAGATCCTGGCCGAAGCGACCGAGGACCATGTCGATTTCGCGCGTTTTCAGGCGCTGGTCGCGACCTCGGACAACGAAGCCTATAACGCGCTGGTGTGCAACGAATTCGCGCCGGAATTCGGGCGGGACTCGGTCTATCAGCTGGGCGGCGCGTCGCCGGACGATCCGCATGCCCTGCCGATCACGCTGCGCGGTCGGTCGCTGTTCGAATCGGGGATCGGGCTCGAGCTGCTGATGGAGCGCGAAGCGGCGGGATGGACCTTCCGGCGCACGCGGATCAGCGAGAAGTTCGATTTCGAGACGCTGAAATCGCTGCTGCCGCCCCGCGCAGACCTTCTCCTGCTTGTCCAGAAGACCGGGACCATACGATTCTTCACGCACGCCTCGCGCCCGACGCCCGATGTCGGCGACGTCGTTCTGTCATACGGCCCGCCCGATCTCGCCAAGAACGTCGCGCGGCGTGAGCGCAAGGCCAAGGCGCCGGCGGCGGAAGCGGAAAAAGCGGAAGGAGGGGAATGATGAAGGCGCATCTCTTGACGGCGGCGACGATCATATCGTCTGCGATAGCACTATCCGCCTGTCAGGGCGGTGCGGACCGTGCGCCCGCCGACCGCTCGACCGCAGCGACGCCGAAGGCCTCGGTCACGCGTCCCGCCCCGTCACCTTCTCCCCGCTCGATTATGCAGCCGCAAATCGAGGTGCCGACGATCGAGCCTGCTCCCCTCGCGCCACTGGATGTAACGATCGGCTTTCCCAACGGCGGCGTCGCGCTGGACGCTGCCGCGCGCGAAGCGCTGGATCAGCTGGTTGCCAGCCCCCAAGCGCGCAGCGGGGGCGCGATCATCTTGCGCGGCAACACCGATTCGCATGGCGATGATCGCGATAATCGGATCGTCTCGAAGCATCGGGCCAATGCCGTCGAGAGTTATCTTTCCAAGCAGGGAATCGACCCATCGCGGATGACCGTGATCGCGCTGGGCGAGGATCGTCCGATCGCGCCCAACGCCAATCCGGACGGCAGCGACGATCCCGAAGGACGCGCCCGGAATCGCCGCGTGGATATCACCGTTACGCCGGGTGATTCGGGCGTCGCCGCCCCGGCTCCGGCAGCGACGCCCTCGAATGGATCGAGCGACGCGACTGCGGAGAACTAATTCCAGTCGTGATCGTGGTCATGGTCGCCGTCATGATCATGATGGTGGTGGTGATGACCATTGCCCCAATGGCCCGGCCGATCATTGTAGCAACCGCCCAGCGATAGCCCGACGGCGAGCAATCCGGCGGCAACGACCATTTTCGCGATACGCATAATGCCTCTCCTTACAGCGAGATGCAGTAAACGGCGGGGCCGCTTTACCGTTCCTGTATGGGATCGTCAGCGTAACGAAAGGTGGAGCGGGTAGCGGGAATCGAACCCGCGTATTCAGCTTGGAAGGCTGCTGCACTACCATTGTGCTATACCCGCCCGGCGCCGGCGAGCGAGGTAGCGCGGGCGGACGCGCCGCGCAAGCGCCCGCTTGGGGTTCACGGCTTGATTACCATTGCGGGCCTAAGGCGGGGCCGATGTTCTACGATCGCACCCTCGCCAAACCGGCGCGCGCCGCCGATCCACGACCCCGCTCCGCGGTAAGCCACGGGGCCGGTATCGCCGGCATGGCGGGGCTGCTCGCCTGGACGGCGGTATCGCTGTGGTACGGCATGGATGGGCCCTATTCGGCGATGGTCAATGTGCTGGCCTGCGCCGTGCCGATGGTTCTGTGGTCGCTGCTGGCCGACAAGGTGCATCGCAACGCCAGCACCGGGATCGACTGGTCGATGCGCCGATCGTGGCGAGAGAGCCTCGACATCAGCCTGGCAAAGCTTGCCGGGCTGTGGGCGACCTGGGCGCTGATCGGTGTCGCTTATGGTACGATCCGCGCCTATTGGGAGGGGCCGTTCCTGTTTTCGATGTGGTGCTTCGCCTATGCGGCGCCGGCGCTGTTCGTGCTGTCGGTGCCCTATGTCATCTGGATCGACCGCCGGCTGATCGAACCCCGCGACGGTGCCTGGGCGCTCGGCGCGTGGCTGATGGGCACCGCCAAGCCGCCGGTCGAAGACATTTATGCGCACCTGCGCAGCTGGACGGTGAAGGGCTTTTTCCTCGTCTTCATGCTGGCGATCGTGCCGCCCAATTTCCAGAATGTACTCGACACGCCATTCGCCTGGGGTGATCCCGTGATGCTGGCGACGTGGCTGATCCGGTTCATGTTCATGGTCGATGTCGCCTTCGCGACGGTCGGCTATCTGCTGACGATGCGGCCGTTCGACGCACACCTCCGATCCGCCAACCCGTTTGCCGCGGCCTGGATGGCCGCGCTGATCTGCTATCCGCCGTTCATCATGATGGATGACGGCGGGCCGCTGGATTACCGCCCCGGCACACAGGATTGGAACCTGTGGTTCGCAGGTCATCCGGCGATCCTTTGGGCGCTGGGCGCGGCGCTGGTGGTGTTGACCGGCATCTACGCCTGGTCGACCGTCGCATTCGGGCTGCGCTTTTCGAACCTCACCAATCGCGGCATCCTGACGCACGGGCCGTACAGCTGGTCGCGCCATCCCGCCTATTTCACCAAGAACCTGTTCTGGTGGCTCTCCTCGGTGCCGATCCTGACCACCGGATCGATCATCGACGCCGCCCGCGCGACGATCCTGCTCGCGGTGGTGAGCGGCGTCTATTACTGGCGCGCCAAGACCGAGGAGCGGCATCTAAAGCTCGATCCCGATTACATGGCCTATTGGGAATGGATGCAGCGCAACGGCGCGGTGCCGCGGTTTTTCGATCGGATTATCGGGAGACGAACCGCACGCGCGCTGCCGACCGGCGCCGAGCCGGCCGCCGGCTAAAACTTGGTCTCCTCGTAGATCTTGCAGGCGTTGCCATTCCATGCGCCGTGATAGAGATCGAGCAGCGCCTGGGCGGGGACCGTGCCGGTGCGGACGATTTCGCGCAGCGGATCGAGAAAGCCGGTTTCGTTGTCGCCCGACGAATTGAGCCGCGCGCGCGCGCTGAGCCCGGCGCTGGCGATATCGAGCACATCGCCGGCGATGTCGCGGAGCTTGCCGCCGCCCGGAAGCGGGGCATCGAGCGCCAGCCTGGGCACTGCGCTGCGCAGCGCCTCGCGATCGGCCATCGACCAGTCCCTGACGAGATCCCACACGGCATCGAGCGCCGCATCGTCATACAGCAGCCCGACCCACAGCGCCGGCAGCGCGCAGATGCGGCCCCAGGGCCCGCCATCGGCGCCGCGCATTTCGAGGAAGGTCTTGAGACGAACCTCCGGGAAAGCCGTCGAAAGGTGGTCGTTCCAGTCGTCGAGCGTCGGCAATTCGCCAGGTAGGACCGACAGTTCGCCCTTCAGGAAATCGCGAAAAGAAAGGCCGGCCGCGTCGATATACTTGCCGTCGCGGTAAACGAAGTACATCGGCACATCGAGCGCGTAATCGGCATAGCGTTCGTAGCCGAAGCCATCCTCGAAGACGAACGGCAACATCCCGGTGCGCGCCGGATCGGTATCCGACCAGATATGGCTGCGATAGGAAAGATAGCCGTTCGGCTTTCGTTCGGTGAACGGCGAATTGGCGAACAGCGCGGTCGCGAGCGGCTGGAGCGCGAGGCCGACGCGGAATTTCTTCACCATATCGGCTTCGGACGCGTAATCGAGATTGACCTGGATGGTGCACGTGCGAAGCATCATATCCAGCCCCAGCGATCCGACCCGCGGCATGTGGCGCAGCATGATCGCATAGCGGCCCTTGGGCATGATCGGCAGGTCGGTGCGCGCCTTGTCCGGCCACATGCCGAGGCCGAGGAAGCCGAGCCCGAGCCGATCGCCGATCGCCTTCACCTGTTCCAGATGACGGCCGGTTTCCGCGCATGTCTCGTGCAGATTGTCGAGCGGAGCGCCGGATAGCTCGAACTGGCCGGCAGGCTCCAGGCTGATCGCGCCGTCGGGCCCGGTGAGCGCGATCACCTTGCCGCCCTCCTCGATCGGCCGCCAGCCGAATTCCGTGAGCCCCATCAACAGGTCGCGGATGCCGCCGGGCTCGTCATAGGAGGGGGCGTGCAGATCCTTCGTCGAATAGACGAATTTCTCATGCTCGGTGCCGATGCGCCAGCGCGCCTTCGGCTTTTCGCCCTTGGCAAAGCTCTGGATGAGCTGGGATCGGTCGGTGATGACCGCTGCGTTGCTGTCCGTAACGGTCTTCGTCGTCATGGGCGCGGATGTAGGGCGGATGAACGAGCGCTGCTAGAGGGGCGAACGGCAAATGCATCCGTCCGCCGAGCGGCAGAGCCGGAAAGGGCGGTCGAAAGTTCCGAAAGTTCCGGCAGAACGACATGAAATCGCCATTTCCGATGCATTTGGGCAACAGCATAAGCGGTTTGGAAGCGGTGGCGTTCGAGCATCATCGATGGAACATTAGCAGAACATATGGCTGTAGGAAAGCCGTTTCGCGAAGGCGGTGACCGGGTTACCAATCGCCGGCGGCGGCCATCCATAACGAAACCGCCGCGGCGGCCGCGGTATCCGCGCGCAGGATGCGCGGGCCGAGCGTGATGCCGATCGCTTGCGGGATGGCGCGGATCGCGGCGCCTTCCTCGTCGTCGAAACCGCCTTCGGGGCCGATCAGGATCGCGGCCGGGCCGTTATGCGATCGCATCGCCTCCAGCGCGGGCGCGCCGCCTGTTTCGTCCGCGAAGTACAGCGCTCTTTCGCCAGGCCAATCGCGCAAGAGGGCAGGCAGTTTCACGGTTTCGCCAAGGCAAGGGATGGCGGTGCGGCCGCATTGCTCCGCCGCCTCGATCATGTGCGCGCGCAGCCGATCCGCCTTTGGCCGATCGACCACCGCGCGACGCGTGACCACCGGCACGAGCCGGGCGACGCCCAGCTCGCAGGCTTTTTCCGCCATCCAGTCGATCCGGCCCTTCTTCAGCGGTGCGGCGCACAGCCAGAGATCGGGGACGGGCTCGCGCGGACGGAGCATGGCCGTGATATCGAGCATCAGATCGCGTTTGTTGACGCTGGCGGCGACGGCCAGCCACTCGCCCGTGCGATCGTCGAACAGTTTCACCGGATCGCCCGTTTTCAGGCGCATCACCGAAATGAGATAATGCGCTGGCGCCCCGTCGATACGGATCGGGCCGATGCCGAGTTCTGAATCGACGAACAGGCGCGGGGTGGATTGCGGCGGCCAGGCGGGGGTAGCGATCATGGCTGGCGCTTATCGCGTTTCAGCAGCCGCCGCGCCAGCAGCATCAGGCCGATCAGAACGGCAGCGCCCGCCAGCACCACGAGCGTAAGCCGCAACGCAATCCCGAAGATCGCATAGAGCAGGGCTTCGAAAAATCGCCCGATCGCGACCGACAGATGGACCACGCACCTGGCGATAGCGGTGCTGGGCGCTGGCGCAAGCCCATGATCTTGGGCTTCGCTCCTCCAGCGGTGGCGGGCCGCCGAAAGCAGCGCTACACGAACAGCAATGACTATCGAGATCGTCCCCGATTCCCAGCATCGCGGCATCGTCGGGCGATTGCCGACGCGTGTGAGAGATTTCGCGCTGCTCGCGCGGTTCGATCGGCCGATCGGCTGGTGGCTGCTGTTTTGGCCCGGCGCATGGGGCGTGGCGCTGGCTGGCGGCGCGGTTCGCCGGTGGGATCTGATCCTGTGGCTGCTGATCGGCGCGATCGCGATGCGCGGCGCAGGCTGCGTCTATAACGATATCGTCGATCGCGATCTCGACCGACAAGTGGCACGCACGCGATCGCGGCCGCTGGCGAGCGGGGCGGTGTCGCTGAGGGCCGCCTGGGCGTGGTTGCTGGCGCTGTGCGCGATCGGCTTCGTCGTGTTGCTGCAACTCGATTGGCTCGCCGCCGTGGTCGCGTTGGCGAGCCTCGCCCCCGTCGCCGCTTATCCGTTCATGAAGCGGATCACCTGGTGGCCGCAGGCATGGCTGGGCCTGGTATTTTCCTGGGCGATGCTGGTCGGCTGGGCCGATATCGCCGGCTCGCTGCACTGGCCGCTGTGGCTGCTTTACGCGGGATCGATCGCCTGGGTGATCGGCTATGACACGATCTACGCGCTGCAGGATCGCGAGGATGACGCGCTGATCGGGGTGCGTTCTTCGGCGAGGGCCATGGGCGCGCATGTGCGCGGCGGCGTGGCGCTATTCTATCTGGTCGCTATTGCCTGTTGGGCGGGCGCTTTCTGGCTGGTGCGGCCCGACCCGCTGGCGCTTGCCGCGCTGGCGCCGATGGCGCTTCACCTCGCGTGGCAGGTCGTGACGCTCGATCCCGATAGCGGTGTCGGCGCGCTCGATCGCTTTCGCTCCAATCGCTTTGCCGGATTGTTGATGTTCGCCGCGTGCTTTGTCGTCGGCACGACGCTTTGAATCGGGCGCGCGCACTCCTAAGTGGCGGCAATGAAATCAGTCGATCAAGCGCGTAACCTTGCCCAGGACATCGTCGCCAGGGCAATCGCCGCCGGGGCCGATGCCGCCGATGCGGCGGCCGCCAGCCATGCCTCGCTCAACGTGTCTGTCCGGCTCGGCGCGCTTGAGGATGTCGGCCGATCGGAAGGGGAGGATCTGAGCCTCCGCGTGTTCGTCGGCAAACGCAACGCCAGCGTTTCCACCTCCGAGTTCGCCGGCGCGGCGCTCGACGAGCTGGTCGACCGCGCGATTCGCATGGCGAAGGAAGCGCCCGAGGATAAATGGGCCGGGCTGGCGCCGAAGGAGCGCCTGCTCCACGGCGCGCCGCCGATGCTGGATGTGGACGATGGCGGGGTGATTTCGCCGGAGGAACTGCGCGAGCGCGCACTTGCCGCGGAGGACGCCGCGCGGGCGATCGACGGCGTGACCAACAGCGAGGGGGCAGGGGCAGGCGCGAGCCGAAGCGTGATCGCGCTTGCCACCAGCCACGGCTTCGCGGGTGGCTATGCCGCCACCAGCTACGGCATCCAGGCCAGCGTCCTTGCCGGCAAGGCGGGCGGCATGGAGCGCGATTACGCGCATCACAGCGCGCGGCATCTTGCCCATCTGGAAGACGCAGCGACG
>JBQCEK010000162.1:0-2606 GCA_051960335.1 Sphingomonas sp. | reverse complement strand
TCCCGACTTCGATCAGCGGATAATCGTCGTGCGGCCATATTTTAGTTAGGTCGAACGGGTTGATCCGGTAGGTTTTCGCATCCTCGAACGGCATAATCTGAAACTTCAGCGTCCAGCTCGGGAAATCACCCTCGGCAATATGATCGAACAGGTCGCGGCGGTGATAGTCGCCGTCCTGTCCTGCCATCCTATCGGCTTCGGCCTGCGTCAGGTGTGCGTTGCCGTCACCGAGATCGGTGTGGAAGTGCCATTTGACCCAAAACTTCTCGCCCGTTTCATTGATCAGCATATAGGTGTGACTGGAATAGCCATTCATCTCCCGCCAGTTCTTTGGCACACCGCGGTCGCCCATCAGATAGGTTACCTGATGAGCGCTCTCGGGACTGAGCGTCCAGAAATCCCACTGCATGTCGTGATCGCGCAAGCCATTGTCTGCGCGTCGCTTTTGGCTGCGAATGAAATGCTGGAACTTCAAGGGATCGCGAATGAAAAAAATCGGGGTGTTGTTCCCCACCAAGTCGAAATTGCCATCCTCGGTGTAGAATTTGACCGAGAATCCGCGCGGATCACGCCAGGTATCGGGGCTGCCGCGCTCGCCGGCGACGGTGGAAAAGCGCATCGCGGCTTCCACTTTTGCGCCGGGCTGCAAGAATTTAGCCTTGGTGTACGCGCTGACGTCCGCTGTAACCTCGAAACGGCCGAAAGCGCCGCTTCCCTTCGCGTGAGGCTGGCGTTCGGGGATACGCTCCCGATTGAAATTAGCCATCTGCTCGATCAGGTAGTGATCGTTGAGAACGATCGGGCCGTCCGGTCCGATAGACAGCGAATGCTCATCGCTCTGGACGGGGATGCCCGCATCAGTCGTCGTGCGCGGAGCAGTTGGCTTGTCGGTCATGGAATTACCCTTGGTGTTCGGGGGAGTGGTGTCATTCGACAACGAAGGGTAGGCGCGCGCGTTCCGCAACAACGCGTCCCGGTCCGTACCTCACGTCGAGATTAGCTTAGCAACCTGTCCCGAAAAGCGGCACCGCCTCAGATCGGGCCGGCTTCGACCTATCGTACGCGCGGCGCGTTCAGCCAGCCGATCAACGTCAATCTGCTCGGCAGGGTGATCGCGCTCCGCGGCGACTGGCCTCTCGCCGCTTGCGGGAAGACGCCACCGCCCCCAACCATTTCATGGGTGCCGACAGTGCGACCGTCTGATGCGAGCGCTACCGTGTCTCACCGTCTCGGCGCCAAAGATGTGACGACGCTTCCAGCGAGAGAGACCGGACTTCCTCGCGCAGCGGCGTTAGGCTTTGCGTGCTAACCGGCGTCGTCAGAGTGAAATACCTTAGCGGCGGCTTAGTGCCCACGCTTTTCCATGTCATGCCCTCGGCATCAGGGCGGCCGGTGCGCGCGAAAGCGACCCACAACGTCTCCATCCGGCGCGACAGCGCGCGATCGGCTTGATCCCATGTCGAGCCCGCGTAAGGGTTGCCGAACAGATATTCGAGTTCGCCGCCATGCGGCGTCCCGGCCGACCCCGCGCGCTGGTTTGCGGGCACTTGGTCAAAATAATAGCCATAGGCTGGCGCGCCGTTAGCCGCGTGCATCGCAGCGATCGACATCGAAGGCAGCACGGACAGCGCATCCTCGATCAGGTCGGCTTCCGCCGCCTTGGCGGTCTTGCACGGCTCGGCTGCGGCATAGGCGCGCGCGAAATGTTCGTAGCGTGAGCCGAGGACAAGCCGCGCGATGGCCTCGCTATTGCCGGCCAGCGAGGATTCGTCCGAATTGGCGCCGATGAGCAACGGAACCTTCGCCTCGCTGCCGCGCTCGAAGGGGACGCCGGGACTGGCGACGACCACCTTACCGTCGATGAATGGGAAGGCGCGACCAAGCAACTTGCTTACCGGCAGCGCGCGCAATTGCGCAGCGGTGGCATTCGGCAGGCCGATGCCTGATGCCCATTGCCCGCCTTTCGCCTCTGCCGAATTTGGTGTCCCTCGCATCGGCGTCAGGACCGATCCGCCCGCGCCTGATTCCGAAATCGCCTTCTCGAACAGTCCGCGCGCGGCGGGCGAGCCCATCAGGACCTGCACCGAGCCGGCGCCCGCGGATTCCCCGAATAGAGTAACGTTGCCGGGGTCGCCGCCGAACCGCGCAATATTGGCTTTTACCCAGCGCAGCGCGGCGATCTGGTCCATGATCCCGTAATTGCCCAGCAGTCCATTAGGATTCGCGCGCGTAAGCGCTGGATGCGCGAAGAAGCCGAGCCGACCGAGCCGGTAGTTGATCGTGACGAGGACGACGCCGCGCCGCGAGAGATTGGCGCCGTCGTAAAGCGGTACGCCGGCGGCGCCGTAGGTGAAGGCGCCGCCATGGATGAACACCATCACCGGATACGTGCCACCTCGTGCCGGGCGCCACACGTTGAGGAACAGGCAGTCCTCGCTGGTCGGACCGACCTGTGCCCAAGCGTCCTTGTGATCGCCCGGCTGCGGGCACGCGGATCCATAGTGGCTCGCATCGCGGACGCCTCGCCAGTGCGGCGCGGGTTCCGGGGCGTGCCAGCGAAGCGGGCCGACAGGCGGCGCGGCATAGGGGATGCCGCGGAACACCTC
>JBQCEK010000161.1:0-3096 GCA_051960335.1 Sphingomonas sp. | reverse complement strand
CCGCCTGGAAATGGCCCTGCTCGGCGGCCTTGCGATACCAATCCTGCGCCTTGGCGAGATCGACGGGCACGCCCTTGCCCAGCCGATAGGCCTGGCCGAGATTGAACTGGGCATCCGCATCGCCGTGATCCGCCGGTCCCTGCCAATCCTTGATCGCCGTCTTGAAGTCGCCATTACCCCAGGCATCGACGCCGTCCTTCACCGGGTTGGATTGCGCCGCGGCGCTGGTCCCTGACATGCTGAGCGCACCGGCCAGCAACGCCGCCTGCAAAGCCCTGTTCATCGCGCGTCTCCCTTCATTGCCGCTTCGTGCCGCCGCATCATGTCCATTTCCGTTGCGTCAGCATAGCCGGGCGCGCTTTGCCCGCCCACCCATTAACCACTTCTTATCCTCGGCGTGGCACTCCGCCTGTTGGAGAAGCTGGATTCAGGGGAAACAATGCGCGTTCTCGCGATGGCATCGCAGAAGGGCGGGTCTGGCAAGACCACGCTGTCAGGCCACCTCGCCGTACAGGCGCAGCTGGCAGGGCAGGGCCCCGTCGTCCTTATCGACATCGATCCGCAAGGGTCCTTGTCCGATTGGTGGAATGAGCGTGAGAGCGAATATCCCGCTTACGCGCAGACCACGGTAGCCCGGCTCGCCGCCGATCTGGAGGTGCTTCGCCAGCAGGTCTTCAAGCTCGCGGTGATCGATAAGCCGCCCGCCATCACCATGGCGATCCAGAGCGTGATCGCGGTCGCCGAGCTGGTTGTCATCCCGACGCGGCCGAGCCCGCACGATCTGCGCGCCGTGGGCGCCACGGTCGATCTGTGCGATCGCGCCGGCAAGCCGCTGATCTTCGTCGTCAACGGCGCCACGCCCAAGGCGCGGATCACGTCCGAAGCCGCCGTGGCGCTGTCGCAGCACGGCACCGTCGCGCCGATCACCATCCACCATCGCACCGATTTCGCCGGATCGATGATCGACGGCCGCACGGTGATGGAGCTCGATCCGAAATCCCGCTCGGCGCAGGAGATCGAGGCCTTGTGGGCCTATATCTCGGATCGCCTCGAAAAGAATTTCCGGCGCACGGTATTCGCCGCGCCGGTCGCCGCCGCTGGTTATGTCCCGCAGCGCCCGATGAGCGGTTTCGGCCGCCGGGTGGTGAGCTGAGATGTCGGCGATGATGGGACAGCCCAAGCCGCAGGCATCACTGTCGTCGAGCCTGCTGGCGCGCAAGGGCCAGGCGCGCCCGGCGATGCGGCCGCAGGGATTTGGCGGCTTCGGCAATCTGACCGAGGCGATGGACGATCTTGGCTGGAACGATATGGGGCAGGGCGATGAGCCCGCCGCCGTCGTCGCGCCGGTTCGCCCGGTAACGCCGGTTGAGATCACGGCCGAGGCTGCGCCCGAGCCGCCGGTGCTGCGCGAACGCAAGGTGCTGAAGGACGAGATCGAAGCGCCGAAGCCCCGGCCGGCGCCTGTCGAAAAGGCGCCGGCGCCGGCGATGACCACCGCCGCGCTTACGCGAATCGGCCGGACGGTCCGCGCGAAGCAATCCAAGGCGAAATCGGCCTTCACGCTGCGCCTCGATGCCGATCGCCACCTGCGGCTGCGACTGGCGACCGCCCTGTGCGATCGCTCCGCGCAGCATCTCGTGACCGAGGCGCTCGACGTATTTCTGTCATCGCTGCCCGAGCTGGACGAGCTGGTGAGCTCGATCCCGGCGCGGCGGCGGAAGAATCAGGGGGAATGATCCGATGAACCGTCGTATCGCTGCGACCTTCGGCCTTTCGGCCTTGCTGCTCGGCGGCACGATGGTCGGCTGCACGCACGGCGACGGGCTCGCGTCGGCGAGCTCGCGGAGCGAAAGCAAGGCGCAGGCGCAGGCGGCCGATCTGTCGGCCAAGGCGACCAAGGCGCTTGCAAAAAAGAAGGGCGATGATGCCGTCCGCTTCGCCGAAGCCGCGGTTGCGCTTCAGCCGCGCGATGCCGGCTATCGCACCGTGCTTGGCCAAAGCTATTTGCAGGCCGGGCGGTTCGCCTCGGCGCGCCAGGCGTTCGCCGATGTGCTGACGCTCGATCCGGGCAATGCGCGCGCCGCGCTCAACCTGGCGCTGGCGCAGACTGCCGAGGGCAATTGGGCAGCGGCGCGGGCTACGCTCGATGCGCATGCCGATATCATTCCGGCGAGCGATCGCGGTCTCGCGCTGGCGCTGGCCGGCGATCCCAAGGGCGCGGTCGCGGTGCTGATGCCCGCGGCGCGGACCCCGGGCGCCGACGCCAAGACTCGCCAGAACCTCGCGCTGGCGCTGGCGCTGGCCGGCGATTGGCGCGATGCGCGCGTGATCGTGGGCATGGACCTTTCACCGGCGCAGGTCGATCAGCGACTTGGCGAATGGGCGCAGCTTGCGCAGCCGCACAGCGCCTCCGATCAGGTTGCCGCGCTGCTTGGCGTCAGGCCCAGCCAGGATCCGGGCCAGCCGATCGCGCTTGCCCTGAACGCGCCGACGGCGCCGATCGCGCTCGCCGCGGCCGAGCCGCAGGCGCCGGTCCCAGCGGCTGCAACGCCTGTTGTCGATCCGACTCCGGCCGAAGTCGCCGCCGGCGCTCCGGCGGCCGAGCCTGCGCCGCAGATGCAAGCATCGACAACGCTGGCGTCGGTCGTCTTCGCGCCGCACCATGAAGTCGTCCAGCCGCTTCCGGTTCAGCCGAGCGTTGCTGCGGCACCGGCGGCGATCGCTCAGCCGACTCGCGTCGCTGCGGTTTCTCAGCCGGCGAAGGCGCCGGCGCGCGCGCTCGCTTCGGGCGATTATTACGTTCAGTTCGGCGCCTATGACAGCGCGGCGGTGGCGCGTGACGGATGGGTACGCGCGACTCGTCTCCTGCCGGTGCTGGGCAAGCACGTGCCGCAAGGCATGGCCTTCACGCAGGACGGCAACAGCTATTACCGCCTGTCCGTCGGCGGCTTCGCCAAGGCCGATGCGCGGCGTCTGTGCAACCAATATCAGGCGCGCGGCGGCCGGTGCTTCATTCGCACAGGGGCCGGCGATCAGGTGGCGCAGTGGGTGAACGGCAACACGCAGCTGGCGTCCCGCTGATCCGTATCGGCGCTG
>JBQCEK010000160.1:0-3063 GCA_051960335.1 Sphingomonas sp. | reverse complement strand
GGGATGAGGTTGATCAGTCCGGCGTCCACAAGCGGCATGACGTTTAGGAAGAAGGCCACAGCCTTCAGGAATTCGAGATGATAGCTGCGCGGATGCTCGGTCGGTCGGAACTTCTCCGCGATGGTGCCGGCGTGGACGAACGGGGTCTCGACGATCAGTTCGCCGAAATAGAGCGACGCACCCAGCGCGAACTCGACGATCGACTGCGGATGGAGCGATCCGGTATAGACCGCGCGCGGACGCCCGTCTGGTTTCGGCAGGAGCGCTAACAGGTCGGTCTCGAGCGGCCAGAGCGCCTCGTAGAGAAAGTAGACCTCTTTGATCTGGTCATCGGTCAGCTCGCGCCTGACGGCCGTCCAGTCCTTGCCTGCGTCGAGACCCAGAATCGAGAGGATGCCGCGATGAAGGACCAGATTGCGCTCGCGAATGCTGCGTTGTGTCCAGCTTGATCGCAGCGTGATTGGCCTTGTCTTGCAACAGATGCGGTAGGGATGTCCCGACCCGCAGCCGCAGGGCGCGCCCGGGGCCGGTTCTTTTGTTGGTGGGGTCTTCTTGAGGGCTTCCCGCTCCTTCTCGGTCCGGCCGTAGGCATCCTGGTAGCGGACGCTGCCGTCCTTGAACCCCACATAGGTTTCGCCGCCGTAACGCCAAAGCTCGTCGCGCGGCGGGAGCAGGGTTGCGGCCAGATCGGCCCATGTTCCGCTCGCATGCTGTTCGGGATAGAGCCATTCGCGCTTCCCGGCGGCGATATGGCGCTGAGCCCTCGATTTCAGCACATGGTTGATGCGTGCGACCTCAATGTCGGTGAGCCGCCGCGTGCGTATCATCTTGTCCGTGCGCACCATCGACTGGCGGAAGTTGCGCGCGAAGATCCGCTTCTCCAACGGCGGCCCCGACGGATTTTCGGCATATTCGAGGTTGGTCAGGATGAGGCAGTGGTTACGGCTCATCGGGAACAGGGTCTGGGACGCCTTCAGCGCTATCCCCGGATCATGGGGAAAAGCGCATTGCGGCGCTTCGGGCGGCAGCGCGTGATTGTAGATCGTCACCGGATGGTCGGTCAGGAGGAACTTCACGCCGGCATCCTCGGCGGAGACGATCTCCCGCACGCACTCGGTCCAGATCGTGGTGTGGAGCATGCGGATGCCCTGCATTTCCATCATCAGCTCATTCTGGTGAAGCGCGGGATATTGTGCCCGCAACCACGCCAGGCCCTTCGGCGTCCGCAGCTTCTGGATGTCGATATATTCGAAGAATGTACCGAAATGCTCGTGCCAAGCGGCGATGTCAGTTCCCGCAAAGGCCCTGACCGCCCGCGATCCTCGCGTGTCGATATCGCCGAACAACTTCCGCTCGATCTCGTCATTCACCTCGGTCTGGAAGAAGGTCGAGTATAGGTCGGTCTGGAAGAAGCAGCGCTTCGTCGGCGCATCGAACAGCGATCGTTCGTGGATGACGCGCCCGTCGGCGAGGAGCTTGGTGGACGGCGCCAGGTCGAGGTAGGCCAAGGTCGAGCGACCGGGTTCGAGGAAGCCCCTTTGATGCCATTGCGGAACGAAGTGATTGTCTCTCGTGATCGCCATTTGCGATCGCGATCATATAGTCCGGTCGCTAAGCGGACAACGTCGCGCCGCTGTTTCTGACGGATGATCGACAATGGCGCGTGCATCGCTGCGCCGTTGTCGTTTCCCTTTCGTTCCGCTACTTTTCTACCCCACTTGAGACAGCGGGAATCGGTTGATGGGTTCGTTGCAATCCGTGCTTGAAGAGCACCTGGCGACCGTGCCGCGGATCATCGCGACGGAGCTTGTACGCGACAAGCTCAAGGCGGCCGGGCATGCAGAGAATGAAAAACTGGTCGAGCAGATCGTCGATCAACTGCTTGGTGCCGGCTCTGAAGAAGAGGATGACGACGACGGGGATGTCCTTGAATTCGAATCCGACGATGAGATCGTGCTCGAATTTACCGATGCCGATACCGCGCGCGCGCAGGAACATGTCGACAAGATCAGCGAAATGATACCAGAGCTGGTTCACAGCGTGGCCGAGGCCGCGGCGGTCAAGATGCTGCGCCGATACGAACGCGACTGGGCGACCTGGCGGGACGCGGCGGACATCCAGATGGATCAGTTTCGCTTCAACCTGCAGGCGCGATGGGGAAAGGGCTTCGACGCGCTTCGCATGCTGATCGAGCTGTCGCGCGACATTGGCACGGACTTCCATCGGCGCGCCGGCCGCTCCCGGTCACAGCGACGAGCGCATCTCAACAAGGCGCTCTCCCATCTCCACGTCCGCGCCATCCAGATCGCGTCCGAGATCATGGTGCTGATGGAAAATGGCTATGCCGACGGCGCCATGGCGCGGTGGCGCACGCTGCACGAGGTCGCCTGCGTTGCGATGGTGCTGGGCGATGGCGGCGAAGCCCTGGCCGAACGCTATCTCGCGCATGAAATCGTCGAGGCGAAAAAGGGGCTCGGGCAGTATCAGCAATCCCATCCCAAGCTCGGCTATGCACCGTTCTCGAAACGTGCGGCCGCGCGGATCGAGCGCGACTATGCCGATGCGATCAGCCACTACGGCAAGGAATTCGGCGGCGACTATGGCTGGGTTGCGGCGTATCTTGGGAACCCCAAGCCCAATTTCAGCAATATCGAGGATGCCGCCGGCCGGGCGATGATGCGCTCGCACTACAAGATGGCGAGCCATAATGTGCATGCGAGCACCAAGGGCATCGCCTATCGGCTTGGATCGCTCGATCGGCACTATGCGGTCATCGCCGGCGCCAGCAACGTCGGCTTTGTCGAGCCCGGCCAGAATCTGGCCTTGAGCCTCATGCACATTACGATGCTGTTGCTGCCGACTTCGTGGACGCTCGACAAGATCGCGCAATTGATGGCGCTCAACAAGCTGCATGATCGCATCCCGCGCGCGCTCGCGCAGTCCGAGCGGGCGATCGCCAAAGACGAAAAAGCGATCCGCGAGGCCGCGGCCGCTCGCCGTTCGAAGCGCTCGCGCGCAAAACCCTGAGCGCGGCCGCCGCGCCGCGGTCGGTCCGGCGCCGCT